>SYEI01000444.1 GCA_005800865.1 Bacteroidota bacterium
ACGGTGTTTTTACCTTTGGCATTGGGTTGGATATATCCTAATATTTTTTCTCCTATTCATATTATTTTCTTAGAATTAATAATGGGACCAACTTGTTCTATCATTTTTGAAAATGAACCTATGGAAAGTAACACCATGCTTAACAAGCCAAGGCCTTTTACAACCACTTTTTTTAATTGGAAAGAATTAGCCTCAAGTGTTATGCAAGGCTTAGTAATTGCAGCAGGAACTTTAGTAGTATATCAATATGCAGTTCATAAGAATTGTAACGAAGCTGTTACGCGTACGATGGTTTTTACCGCATTGATTGTAGCAAACATATTTTTAACATTGGTCAATCGTTCCTTTTATTATTCTGTAATTACTACCATTCGCTATAAAAACAAGATGATTTTATTTATTATCGGCATCACCGTTTTCATTTCTGCCATGTTGTTATACTTACCTCCAGTAACTCATTTCTTTGAATTTGAACAGCTGAATTTATCTCAATTAGGAGTGAGTTTTGTAATTGGGTTTATATCAGTTGTATGGTATGAGTTGGTGAAATTGAGAGAGAGACTTCTAGGATCAAAAAAATAATTAATTTGGAATTTTTTCCAAAAAATAGAATAATTTTCTTGTTTTTGGAAAATACCTAGATCGGGTATGACTTCTAACCTTTGATATATCAGGAAAAATGAAAGTGGAGTGAGTTTTGAATTCTTAATGGCAACAAAGTCATTAATTTTTAAAGCGAAAGCCATGAAATCTGCAACTACATTTTTGGTGATATCGATTTTTATTTTTTTAAAATCATTTTCACAAGTAAATTATACCGAATCATTTGATGGAACGACATTTGTCCCGACTGGATGGACTAATTTATTGGTGTCCGGGACAAATACTTGGACTAGGGTAATCGCTGGAACTTTTCCCACACAAAGTCCTCGTACCGGATTAGGTGAGGCCCGATTTAATTCATATAGTGTAAATGGGGGAGTAAGAGCTCTGGTTAGTCCGGTAATAGATTATACTAATAGGTTAGGAGCGCCAACTACTATCAGTTTTTGGATGTATAGAGATAATGGTTATAATACAACACCTGATAAAATTGACGTATACATGAATATAGCTCCTAATTTAGCAGGTGCTAGCTTGCTTGGAACAGTAAATAGGGCACGTGGACTATCCCCAGTTGTTGTTGCTAATGGATGGTATCAATATTCCTTTGCCGTTCCTTTAGGTTTTACAACCGCCTCAAATTATTTTATTTTGAGAGCTACAAGTGCTTATGGAAATAATATATTTATTGATGATGTTGCTTGGACTGCATTTCCTCCACCATTTATTGATATGATGGCTACAGCCTTGGTAAATCCTAGCGGAAATTTTAGTTGCTTTAGTAATAATCAATCTGTTTCGATTCAAATAAAAAATAATGGGTCAGGTCTAATTAATTTTTCTGTTAATCCAGTAACCATAACTTGCACCGTTAATGTGGCTACAAGTGGAACTTTAGTAACTACCAGTACCATTAATGTAACCCCCTTTGTTTTAAATGTAGGAACATTGTCAGCTGGAACTACAACTAATATTGTGATTACGTCTTCATTGAACATGTCAATAAACGGAACATATACATTTAGCGCAAAAACTTCGGTAACGGGAGACGTGTTAACGAGTAATGATGGCATGACTCCATTAACATTAATTGTTTCTAAAGTTGCGAATTTTCCTTACGAGGCTGATTTTAGTAATATAACTGACCCTCTTTTCTTAACACAGCAAGTTAGTGGAACCGGTTCATGGAAAAATGAAAATACAGGTAATTTATCTAATCCAACTTTAGCTCCAGTAATGAATTCTGCAAATGGATACATTTATTTTGATAGTTATAGTTACAGTTCTGGTACTGTTTCTAATTTAATCACTCCTAGTTTCAATATGAGCTCAATCGCCAATCCAATGCTCGATTTATGGGTTTCTCAAGATAATGGCTGGGCCGGTTATAATGATAAGTTAGATATTTTGGTTTCTACAGACGGAGGAACAACTTGGAGCACTACCTTAATGACAATTCAACGTTATAATACGGCATACTCTACTCCAGGGTGGAAATTATTTACCGTATCATTATTTGCTTATGCAGGGATGCCTTGCGTAAGAATAGCAATTAAAGCAACAAGTGCATTTGGAAATAATATGGCTATTGATTATTTAAAAGTTTATAACCCGAATTTATCCTTACCAATAAAATTAGTGAGTTTTAATGGACAAGTATTTGATGAACAATATAATGTTTTGTCTTGGACCACAGCTCAAGAAGTAAATACAAAATTGTTTCGAATAGATCGTTCTAGGGATGGCGTTAATTTTACAACTATCCATGAAGAGAATGCAATTGGCGAAGAAACAGGAAGGTCGTATAGCTATTTGGATCTTTTAGATAGTGAAATGCCAATAGCTTATTACCGCTTGGTTAGTGTGGATAACGATAATACTTCGGAAATTTTTGAAATGATTTCAATTGAAAGAAGTTATTCACGAAAGTTTTCTTCTTCGTTGTATCCAAATCCAACAGAGGGAAGAACTACCTTAGAAGTGGAGTTGGAGTCTGGCGAAGAAGTTTTGGTAGAAATAACGAACGTGAAGGGAGAGTTAGTGAGTTCAAATACCTATCAATTGCTTTCAGGACAAAATAAAATAGATGTGTTGTCAGAATCATTTATTAGAGGAATTTATTTTATAAAGTTAAAGTGTCTATCTAATGAAAGTGACAAGTCTAATTTTAAATTAGTAGTTTTATAATTAGGAGACGAAATGACCTTTTTATGGTCTGTATGCAGTTTTATTTAAGATTAATTAAGTCAACAATTTAATATTAATCTTACATCTGAAAGGTAAGTTCTTTAATAGTTTTTGTTATAATTACAAATTCTGAAATATTTCTGTAACTTGTGAGTAATAAAATAAGTACAACAATCTAAACCTACAATTTATGAGTGTTACCAAAATATTTTTAGTTGAAGATGATGCCTGGATGGGAGAATTATTTAAACATCATTTGTCATTAAATCCCG
>SYEI01000049.1 GCA_005800865.1 Bacteroidota bacterium
CGCTGGCGCTGATGAGCAGTTCCCACGAGACTTCGTACGGGTCGTCGCGTGTGCCGCTGCCCAAGATCTCCCACACACCGTCGGCCAGCACCGAGCCATCGTCGCGGCGCACGATCTTTCCGGGCTCGATGGTGGCCTGGTTATTAGCTTCAACTTTAGGATTATTATTGTTTTCTGAAAACCATTTATCAATCACTTCCGAAAAATCATCCCCTATATCTTGTAATACTTTTACTCCCATTTTTTCAATAGCCGCAGCATTACATTGCTGCTCATAATGATTTTTAATAGGAATACTAATTAATTTTTTGCCAAGGTATAAAGCTTCCGAAGGAGTTTCGAATCCTCCTCCGGTTATTAAACCATGGCAGCTTAATAAGCTTTTATTAAATAAAGCTTGATTAATAGGGTAATAGGTGATGTTTTTTTCAGTTCTAATTGATTCAATAGAATCCAAAAACCAATGAAATTTTATATGTGGTAGTTTATTAAAGGCTTCTAACAAACAATGTTTTTGAAAAGAGGGTAAATAAACACTCACGTGATTTAAATCTGTTGGTTGAGCATTGACAAATGCTTCTTTAATCACTGGAGGTAAAACAAAAGAATCATACTTTTGAAAATGAAAACCAATATGCTTAGTGGCATGAGCATAGTGTTTTAAAATAGTTTCGCCCATCAAACTTCTTTTATCAGGACGTGGCGTAGCATCCGACTGAAAGCTTGCCTGGTGACCCAATTGCACAGAAGGTAGGTTCTTTAATTTACATGCCAAAGATGTTACAAAATCAAAGTCATTTATAATCACATCATATTTTTCGAGCGGCAAAGATTTTGCATCTTTGTACATCATAAACGGTTTAATGTTTTTAATCACATCAAAATAATTTAAACCGCCACATTTACTGTAATGCAAACTGCAACCTTTACTTCTATACTTTATTGGTAATTTAAAATCTAAATTAGCATTGTTACCACTGATAAAAAAATCAACTTCGCCAAACTGTTGCAAGTAAGGATACAATTGCTGAGCGCGGCTCACATGCCCATTTCCAGTCGCTTGAACTGCGTAAAATATTTTAGCCATATGTTTAATGATTATTTAGAACTTGTAATTGCAGTTTTATGAGTTATAAAAACCTCTTCAGTTATTGAAGTAGAAAGTATTTTGGAAACAATGTCTTCTTGTTCAAAATTGTCTTTAGGATATATTAAGTCTAAATAATTTTTATCGTAATTAAATATTTCCCATTTACCATTATCATATTCTAATGCTGTCAAATTTTCCACCCAATCTCCGCTATTCAAATACATCACTGATCCTTCATCCGTTTTCACTTCTTTTATTTGAGGCATATGAATATGGCCACATACCACATAGTCATACTTTTTTTCAATTGCGAGTTCGGCAGCGGTGGTTTCAAAATCGCTGACAAAGGCAACTGCTTTTTTTACACCATCTTTAACTTTTTTTGAAATACTCATTTTATCTTTTCCAAATAATTGCAAACACCAGTTTACAAAACGATTAATGAGTATTAATAAATCATAACCTTTGCCTCCCAATTTTGCTAAAACCTTTGCATAACCTTTGGTAGTGGCATCAAACACATCACCATGAAATATCCAGGCTTTTTTGCCATCTAAATCCAACAGTAGCTTATCTACAATTTCTAAATTACCTAATTGTAAATCGGTGTACTTGCGCAACATTTCATCGTGATTACCTGTAATATAATATACATGCGTCCCGTGACTTGCCATTTTCATTATATGACGCATCACATCCATGTGTGAAGAGGGAAAATAATTCTTGCTAAAATTCCACATATCAATAATGTCTCCGTTGAGTACTAGAGTTTGTGGGTTAACTGTTTTAAGGTAATGTAATAATTCCTTGGCGTGGCAGCCGTAAGTGCCTAAATGCACATCGCTAATCACTAAAAGTTGCAACTCTCTTTTGCTATACATTATTAGTTTTTACAAATGTAGAGGCGCACTATTAAGTTAACGTGTTTGTTACATTAAAAAACTATCAAGTAATTGTAAATAAAAAAGCCACCTATTATACTATAGATGGCTTTTATTGAAATATTTTGAATTACTATTTAGCTGCAGCAGCAGCACTTTTTACCTTAGCATCTTCCAGTATTTTTTGGCTACGAACTTCTGCTTCGTCCAATACTTTTTGCGCCTGCTTGTCCACTTCTTTCTTAGCAACCTCTGCTGCTTTTTTTGCTGCAATTTTTGCAATAGGATTTTTTACATCTTCTACTTGCTTATCAGCTGCCGCATATCCTTCTGCTTTTAATTTGTCAGAAGCAACTTGCGCATCGGCTTTTAATTTTTCAACTTGCGCTTGCGCATCAGCTAATATCTTTTGTGCTTCTTCGTTTGCTTTGTCTTTAACGGCTGTTACAGCTTGGTCTTTAATGCTCGCTCCAGCTTCACCAGCTTTTGTTCCAGTTTTAACAGTTGGGTTCATAACTGTTCCACCAAAGCCTACATTTACTTTTACTGTTTTAGGCATACTAACCGTTGTACCAATCGCAGAACTCGCCTGTCCTAATAATCCAGCTACCATATTATTTGCTTGTGCTCCAAACATTTCTGTAGGTACTGTCATTTTCCAATTATAATCAATGGTTTGGTCGAAGCCAGTAGAACCAGTAATTTCAGCGTCAATCTTATCAATTTTTACTTTTACTGGGTTACGTAAATTCACTCTGCCATCTTTAAATTCATACTCTGCCATTACATTTTGGATGTTCAAGTTTTTTAATTGCTCAATTTTCAATGCTTCCCCCAATTTTACAAATGCTGGGAAACCACCAACAGTTACGCTACTCGTTTTAAATACACCATTACCATGTAAGGTTGATAAAATTGGCGACATTGTTTGATCCAAATCAGCTTTAAAATTTTCTAAAGTAGCGGTGAACATCCCTTTAGCATATTGCCCAATGGGCGCCAATTTTTGAACTGTATTAAATGCAGCAAATGTTTTTTGAATATCGAAATTGTCAACTTTAAAACTTAAATCAACTGTTGGTTTTTTAGGATTTGTTGTTTCGTAATAACCATTCATTAATACTTTACCGCCTAATAATCCTAAGTTTAAGTTAGTCATATCTACTTTACGTTTTTTAATTTCGATATTACCATTCATATTATCAATTACTAAATTATCATACAATAACTTAGTAATATTAGCATTTAAAATAAAATCAATGTTACCTGGCACTTCTGCAACGGTCATAGCTGCAGTATCTGCCGCAGCTGGTTGAGCTGCGGTTGTTGGTTCTGATGAAGCCATTAATTCATTTAAATCCATTAAATTAGACTGTACATTAAAGTGTCCTACAATTAAAGAATCTTTAAAAATGTATTGCATAAAATTATCAATCTTACCGTTTGCTTTCACATCCGATTTACCCATTAAGGCATCAAAAGCAGCCAACTCCACAAACTGATTAGTGAAATTCAATTTC
>SYEI01000050.1 GCA_005800865.1 Bacteroidota bacterium
CATCAAACAAAAAGCTTTCTTTTTTTAATGGTGCATTTAAAACTTCTACATTATTTAATTGGGCATACACTTTAAACATTCCAAAAGTTGGTTCGCAAATCAAAATATTGTCTTGCTTAGGTTCACAAAAGCAACGAATCAGTAAGTCTATTAATTCATCGCTACCATTACCAATAGCCACTTGATTTAAGTTTACTTTTTTATATGTTGCAATGGCTTCTTTTACTTTGTTTTGAGAAGAAGAAGGGTAGCGCTCATAACCTAAACCTATTGGCGAACCAAAATTGTTTTCACAATTATCTAAAAAGATGGCTTCTTTATTGTCCAAGTAATCATCTCTCCAAACTTTGTAAGATTGAAGAGATTTTACATTGTCTCTTGTTATAGAATCTAAATTGAACATAATTTATAAATTACTTTTTAATCTTAATGTTACTGCATTTTTGTGAGCTTGCAAGCCTTCGGCTTCCGCCATTAGTTCAATAGCTGGGCCGATAGTGTTTATACCTTCTTTACTCAATTTTTGATAGGTAATTTTCTT
Organism: Bacteroidota bacterium; assembly: GCA_005800865.1. GTDB lineage: Bacteria > Bacteroidota > Bacteroidia > B-17B0 > Aurantibacillaceae > UBA4416. The sequence continues at coordinate 542 of SYEI01000050.1, forward strand.
TACAAAGCTATCTAATGAAACACCACTGTAAGCTTTTGCGTAACCATTGGTTGGCAAGGTATGATTAGTTCCCGAAGCGTAATCGCCTGCACTTTCACAGGAATAATTTCCTAAAAATACTGAACCGGCATTTACAACTTGTTCTGCTAATTGCTCATCGTTTGCGCATGCAATAATTAAGTGCTCTGGAGCATATTCGTTTAATAAGTCAATAGCTTCTTTCGTTGTTTTTACTAAAATTGCTTTACTGTTTTCTAGTGCTTTAGTTGCAAATTCTTTTCTTGGCAAAAGCGCTAATTGTTTTATTAATTCAGTTTGAATGTTTTGGATAGCATCTTCATTGGTAGAAACTAAAATAACTTGAGAATCTGAACCATGCTCTGCCTGAGATAACAAATCTGCTGCAACAAATTCAGGAACACATGTATCATCAACTAACACAGCTACCTCTGATGGCCCAGCTGGCATATCAATAGCCACGCCTTGTTTATTAACTAATTGTTTAGCGCAGGTTACATATTGATTTCCTGGACCAAATATTTTATAAACTTGCGGAATGATTTCGGTACCATAAGCCATTGCTCCAATAGCTTGTACACCACCAACTTTAAATACTTTAGTAATACCAATTAATTGTGCTGCGTATAAAATGGCAGGATTGACATTGCCATTGGAATCTGGTGGAGTACACAAAATAATTTCTCCGCAGCCAGCTAATTTTGCAGGAACTCCTAACATTAAAATGGTAGAAAATAAAGGGGCAGTTCCCCCAGGAATATACAAGCCTACTTTTTGTATAGCGATTGATTTTCTCCAGCATTTCACGCCAGGCATCGTTTCAATAATTTTCACTTCTTCTTTTTGTGCTGAGTGAAATGTCTCAATATTTTTTTTAGCTAATTGAATGGCTTGTTTTAATTCTGTTGTAATCGATTTTTCTGCTACCGAAAACTCATTATTGCTCACCAAAATGTTTTCTAAATCCACTTTATCAAATTGTAAAGTGTATTTTTTTACTGCTGATTGGCCATTCGCTTTAATATCTAATAATACGGATTGAACAGTTGCTTCCAATGACGTTGTATCAATTGCTGGACGTTTCAATATTTCTTTCCAAGTTTCTTTATTTGGATATTTTATAGTTTCCATGTTATAGTATCATTTTTTCAATTGGTACAACTAATATTCCTTGAGCTCCCTCAGCTTTCAGTCTTTCAATTATTTCCCAAAACTGATTTTCTTCAACTACAGAGTGAACAGAACTCCACCCCTTATCGGCTAATGGCAATATTGTTGGGCTTTTCATTCCAGGCAAAATTTTACAGATAGCGTTTAATTTATTGTTTGGTGCGTTTAGTAGGATGTATTTAGTGTTTTTAGCTTTTCTAACAGCATTCATTCTAAACAACAGCTTATCTAAAATGTTTTGTTGTTCTTTTCCTAGTTTTTTGTTAGCCACTAAAACCGCTTCAGATTTTAAAATGATTTCTACTTCTTTTAGTCCATTAGTAAATAATGTGCTTCCAGAACTTACTAAGTCACAAATGGCGTCTGCTAATCCAATACTAGGGGCAATTTCAACCGACCCACTTATTTCGTGAATCTCTGCTTTTATTTTTTGAGATTTTAAATATTTAGACAAAATTGTAGAGTAAGTAGTAGCAATACGCTTACCATTTAAATCTTTAATGGATTTATAATTTTGGTCTTTTGGTATAGCTAATGATAAACGACATTTTCCAAATCCTAGCTTGTCAACTACTTTTAGGTTTTTGTTTTTTTCCAACAACACGTTTTCACCAACAATTCCAATATCTGCAACACCATCTGCAACATATTGAGGAATATCATCGTCTCTTAAAAAGAATACTTCAATTGGAAAATTAGAAGCTTCTGTTTTTAACTTATTTAATCCGTTATCGATATCGATTCCGCATTCTTTTAAAAGTTTCAGAGAGTTTTCGCTTAAGCGTCCTGATTTTTGAATGGCTATTTTTAATTTTTTTTGCATTTGTTTAGATTTTTAAAATTAATTTTTGAAAATAAAAAA
>SYEI01000051.1 GCA_005800865.1 Bacteroidota bacterium
AAACTCCAAATACGAGTAAAGCAGTTATAAAAGAAAAACTAATTATTTTTTTCATGATTAACGGGTTTAAATTTTATTTAAAGATAAATTATTTTTTATAATCTCAGCTAAATTCGGTCTTAATCTACTTTTATAGACAGATAAAGATTCTTCTCCTTTTTTAATTCTGCCTTTCCTTAATTCTCGTTGCATTTCAATAGGTAAAGCGGCAATTTCCTGACATTTAGGAGTACAACATCCTTGCATTTTTTCAGCACATTCGTCGCACTGAATAAATAACAAATGACAGTCGTCATTTTTACAATTCACATGTGTATCACATGCTTTGCCGCATTGGTGGCAGTTTGATAAAATATCTTCGGTAATGCGCTCTCCAATACGTTCATCAAACACAAAATTAATTCCTCTAAATTTACTTTCTAAACCTTGCTCTTTTACTTCTTTAGCATATTGTATAATGCCACCTTGCAGGTGATTCACATCTTTAAAGCCTTTATGTTTTAAGTAAGCACTCGCTTTTTCACATCTAATACCTCCTGTGCAATACATAATCACTTTTTTGTCTTCCTGGCCTTTTAAATGATCAACTACCAAAGGTAATTCCTCTCTAAAAGTATCTGCATCAGGGCAAAAAGCTTTATCAAAACGGCCAACTTCGCTTTCGTAATGGTTACGCATATCCACCACAATGGTATTTGGATTTTCAATGGCTTTATTAAAGCTTTCAGCGTTTAGGTATGTTCCTGTATTTGCTGCATCAAAGGTGGGGTCATTAATGCCATCGGCAACTACTTTTTCTTTTACTTTAATAATGAGTTTGTAAAAAGATTTTCCATTACCATCAACGGCAATTTTAAATGGTACATTATTAAATCGTTCATCTTTATATAATTGTGCTACAAAATTATCCCAATTACTTTTTGGAACACTCATTTGGGCATTAATACCTTCGTGAGCTACGTATATTCTTCCAAAACAGTTTAAATTGGTCCATTGGATAAATAATTGATCTCTTAATTCTTTGGGATCCTCAATTTTCACATATCTGTAAAAAGAGAAAGTAACACGCTCAATTTTTTCTTGAGCTAAACGAACTTTTAGCTCGTCTTTGTTAATACGGTTTCTTAATTCTGGCATTTTCATAATAGATATAATTGCAGGTTATACTATATTTAATTAGCTAATTAACTCATTGTCTAATTGTCTAATTATTCTTACGTTTGCAAAGGTAGTAAAAAACCAAAAACGTAGATAAAAGAATTCGTTGCATTTAGTAGGTCAGAACTCAAAACACATTAATATGATGTACAATAAAGAAGATAAGATTTTAATTATTGGTGCCGGAGGGCAAATTGGTATTGAATTAACACAAGAATTAAGCTTGTTATATGGTTCAAGTAATGTCATTGCCGCCGATTTAAAGCCAATTCCTGCTTTAGATAATAATCCTTTTGAAACATTGGATATATTAGATAAAGAAGCACTTTTTAATGTGGTTAAAAAACATTCCATTTCTCATGTGTATTTATTGGCCGCTTTATTGTCGGCTACAGGCGAGCAAAATCCTATGTTTGCTTGGAAATTAAACATGGAAGGCCTTTTTAATGTATTAGATTTAGCTAAAGAAAAACATATCTCAAAAGTGTATTGGCCAAGTTCTATCGCTGTTTTTGGACCAACAACGCCAAGAATTGATACACCACAATATACTGTTATGGAACCTTCAACGGTATATGGGATTAGTAAACAAGCTGGGGAACGTTGGTGCGAGTGGTATTTTCATAAATTTGGAGTTGATGTGAGAAGTTTACGCTATCCTGGTCTAATTGGCTGGAAATCCGCTCCAGGCGGAGGAACCACCGATTATGCTGTACATATCTTCCATCAAGCCCTAAAAACCAAAACATACGAGTGCTTTTTGAGCGAAAATACAGCTTTACCAATGATGCACATGGAGGATGCCATCAGAGCAACCATCGAAATTATGCATGCTCCAGCCGAAAATATCAAAATAAGAGGTGCCTACAACCTAGCTGGAATCAGTTTTACCCCAGCTCAAATAGCAGCCGAAATCCAAAAACACATTCCAGATTTCACAATTTCGTACAAACCAGACTTCCGCCAGGCTATTGCCAATAGTTGGCCGCAAAGTATTTTGGACCATGAAGCGAAAAATGACTGGAATTGGTCGGCTAAATATAATCTTTCGTCTTTAGTTGCCAATATGTTACAAAACTTGGCATAAAAAATGCTAAATAACTGTAACTATTTTTTTACGACAAGCGTAGAAGGATTGTGAGGTTTAAACTAATTAGATAATCATCGTTGATTTTGACAGTTTTGTCTAATTTTTGAAAAAAAGTACAAAATTATTACATAATTTAGTAAAAGATATTCGCTTATGAAAAAAATTTATTTAATTCTGATTTTCTTGGTATCTCAGATAAGCCATGGTCAGTCACAATCCTATGAAATGGGAGGTCCTTCGGGTAAGGATACCATCAATTTAATTGATGTTTTAGGTAAAAAACAAGGTAAGTGGATTATCAGAGGTAAGCATAAGCCTGGTACTTGTTTCGCTCCTGATCAAAAAATTGAGGAAGGAAAGTATACAGATAATAAAAAAATTGGTAAGTGGGTTGAATATTACTGTAATGGTAACATGAAAAACCAATTAACTTTCCAAAATGGCCGTCCTGATGGATATGCTATCATGTACCACGAAAGCGGCAAAATATCTGAAGAAGGAAACTGGAAAAATAATCGTTGGACTGGTCCTTACAAATTGTACTACGAAAATGGAACTCCTCAACACGAATTTAACTTTAACGCAACTGGAAAAAGAGAAGGACCTGTAAAATACTACCATCCTAATGGAGAATTAGCTATTGAAGGTAATTTTGTAAATGGTAAAGAAGCAGGTGTTATTAAAGAATACCATGAAAATGGGGATTTAAAAGCTGAAAAAACGTATAACGATGGAGCGGTTGATGTAGCTTCTATTAAAGAATTTGAACCTAAAAAACCAATTGTTAAAACTAAGGATGAGCCATTAGATAATGCTCCTAAATTAGCAGTAGTTAAAGCAGATGAAAAACCAAATGGTGTAGCTGCTAGAGGTCCTTTAAATGGTCAAAATATTACTTACAATAAAAATAAACAGATTTCAAAAGACGGTATATTTAAAGATAACCGTTTAATGGATGGTAAGGATTACATCTATGATGCAAATGGAATTTTACAACGAATTGCTAAATACAGAAACGGTATTTACATCGGTGATGCACCTATTGAAAACTAGTTAATTAAATATTGCTAAATCAAAAAAGACGGTACTTTACCGTCTTTTTTTTTGCTAAATTTAAAATTTTAAAATCTATGGAAAAACTCTTTATATATAACACTCTCAGTAGAACAAAAGAAGAATTTAAAGCCATCAATCCTCCATTTTTAGGAATGTATGTGTGTGGACCAACAGTATACAGCGATGTGCATTTAGGTAATTGCCGTACGTTTATGTCGTTTGATTTAATGTACCGCTACTTAACTCATTTGGGATACAAAGTGCGTTATGTGCGCAATATAACTGATGCAGGACATTTAGAAGGAGATGCAGATGTTGGTGAAGATAAGATTTAGAAAAAGGAAAAGTTAGCTCAATTAGAGCCAATGGAAATTGTACAAAAATATACAGTTGGTTTTAGAGATATCATGGCCATGTTTAACACCTTGCCGCCAAGTATTGAGCCTACTGCAACAGGACACATTATTGAACAACAAGAAATAACCAAGCAAATTATTAAAAATGGCTTGGCCTACGAACATAATGGAACGGTATATTTTGATGTAGAAAAATTCGCAAAAACAAATAACTACACGGCATTAACCAATCGTAAGTTAGAGGAGTTATTAGAAAATACTCGCGACTTAGATGGGCAAGAAGATAAAAAAGGTCGTTTGGATTTTGCTTTATGGATTAAAGCAAAGCCAGAGCATTTAATGAAATGGCCTAGTCCGTGGGGAGTTGGTTTCCCAGGTTGGCATATCGAATGTTCTGCCATGAGCACAAAATATTTAGGAGAGCAGTTTGATATACATGGTGGCGGTATGGATTTACAAGCCACACATCACACTAACGAAATTGCACAAAATATTGCCTACTGTGGTAAAAGCCCTGCAAACTATTGGTTGCATACAAATATGCTAACGGTTAACGGACAGAAGATGAGTAAATCTTTAGGGAATAGTTTTTTACCGATGGAATTATTTACAGGTAATCATCCTTTATTGAAAAAAGGATTTAGTCCGATGGCAGTTCGTTTTTTCATGATGCAAACACATTACCGTAGCACCTTAGATTTTAGTAATGATGCGTTGGAAGCGGCAGAAAAAGCTTACAACCGTTTAATGGAAAGCTACAAAACCTTGCAAACTTTAAAAGCGTCGGCTACATCTACTGAAAATGTAGCGACTATTGAAAGAGCATGTTATGATGCAATGAATGATGATTTTAATACACCTGTATTAATTGCTCATTTGTTTGATGCTATTCGAATGATTAATTCGGCTAACGATAAAAAAGCAAGTTTAACTCAAACCGATATTGATTTATTAAATACTATCTATCAGCATTTTGTATTTGATATCATGGGCTTGAAAAAGGAAGAAGAAACCGGTAAAGCTAATACCGCTTTAGAAGGTGTGATGCAATTAGTATTAGACTTAAGAGATAAAGCAAAAGCTAATAAGGATTT
>SYEI01000052.1 GCA_005800865.1 Bacteroidota bacterium
AATAATTTGTTGGATTACTTTTTTCTTGAGAGCAAATGAGGGTTTGTTTAACTCCATTTTCTCGGCAGGTTTCCATTTCCTGGATAGCGGTTGTGTCTTCATGTTGGTTGATTTTTTGTCAACCTATTTCAGTATAAGACAACTGGGCGCATTGAACATAACGTTTTGGAGCTTTGCGTTCGGCGGGCTTTGAAACACTCTGCTTTCTAAACGCACAATGTTTATTAGTTGCCGAAATACTGTACTCTTTTTTGCTTACATGAAAATACAACTTTCTGCGTAGCAGGCAAAACTGTAAGCAAAAAACTTTGATGTCCGCCCGCTGACGCAAAGGTGCTGTTATGTTTAAGTGCGCCCTACTTAGTTTACACACAGGTACGTGTCCGCCGAACTAAGCGGTTATGTGTCTTTGCGGTTAGTTGGTTACCGAATGTTTGTTTGGAACACAGTTTTTAGTTTTTACTGTGTGATAGGGAAGGCAATTTGGAAAATTGCTTGTTCTATAGCACCCACAGGCGGGGAGGAAATTTTGAAAGCTTATTTGGCGCAAAAATAAATTACTTCCTTTAAAAAGAAGCGACCAAATGGGCTTGCAAAATGTGCGGCTGATTACACACAGGTCAGTACACTTAGTTCTATGTACACAGGTCTACAAATTGTGGCGGTTTAGTGGTCTATACGGTTAGGTCGATTTACATTTAGGTCGACAGTAGCTAGTTTTACTTTTTTACCTGCTACATATAAAAACTCATAAAAGATTATTCACACGCTTCAGGATTATATTAAATATTGTGATTTTTAATTGCAGGGCGTAGGATTCTTTTGATTGTTTCTGTTTTTAATTGCAACCCAATAAACACTAACTCTGATTTAATATTATTTCCTTCATTTTTAGCAGGAGTGAAAACCATGTGCTTACCTGTTGATTGTACTAAATACCTAATATTATTTGGCATTGTATTTACAAAACCTTTTAATCTAAACAGTTGATGCGGATATAGTAAAAAATTGATATGAAGGGCACGAGTTAATTTATCTAAATCAAAACAATCATTTGTTTCAAAATAAACCGTGTTAATTTTATGTGGTGTGTTTAGCGAAGTGTTTTTGATAGCTTCTGGAATCAAAAATTGATTATTATTAAATGTAATTTCTAATTCATTGAAATTAGCCGACCCATCATGAGATTTCAAAATTTTAGCGAAGGGATTAATCACTTTTATTAAACTTTCGATTTTAGAATAATAATGTTCTCCAACCATATTTAGTTTATTAACGATAATAATATCGGATACTGAAATTTGTTTAGCTGTTTCAAAAGTTTCAATTAGCCTGTCTTCAACATTTTCCGAATCAACAATACAAATACTTGCTTTTAAATTAAAATATTTTGTTACTTCAGGCGATTTTGTCATGCCAATAATACTACTTGTATCTGCTATTCCTGTTGTTTCAATGAAAACATTATGAGGTTTTTTATCACTATGTGCAATTTTTGCTAGTACTTCAATTAATTCATTACCTAAGGAGCAACAAATACAACCACTTGTAAGTTCCACTAGCTGATCTACTTTTTCAGTAATTAAGGTAGCATCAATATTTACTTTGCCAAACTCGTTTTCAATAACTAAGTTGTTTTGATTAGAATGATGTTTTAATAAATGATTCAAGAATGTTGTTTTGCCAGCCCCTAGAAATCCTGTTATTATATAAGTATTTATCATTTTAAGAGTTACATTTTTTATAGTTATTTTCTTTGCATAGTTGCCAATTTCGATAATGTGCATAAGCCATTATCATTCCACCAATTGGCATACAAATTTGTTCAAATAACGTTGATGTATTTCCCTGTACAATATTGGTATGACTTATTAAAATGAAAATAAACGCAATTAACATGATGCTAAGCGCTTCGTCATCCTTATGATGTTTACAATAGCCAATTAAAAAAGATATGAAAGCGAGTGTGATACTAAAAAAAAGTATTGTAAGTTCTAAAGTTGGACTCCCCAAGAATTTTAGTCCTAATAATGGCAACGAACTCAGAATAAATGGAAGAATAATACAATAAATAGAACATAAGGAAGATATGGAAAATCCAAGTATGTCAAATAGATTGAATCTTATATTTTTTAGAATTGTATATTTCATTTAATCTGTTTTAATAAATAATTTAATATATGTTTAGTAATTAATCTTACTACGAACTATAATCACTTTCTTATCAATCTTTTATTATACCATCTAAAAAGCCAACCAGCTGTAAGTTTTAAACCAGTAAAACTAAGTAGTGTACAGCCTAATAATAAAACTATAACAATAATATCCCATAGGGGTCGTTTATAAAAAAATTGAGGAAAATCAAAACTATGCAACCCATTATACAACCACCTTTCTATTTTATTATCTGTTTGCATTTTTTTTACAACAGTTAAGGTTTTTGGGTTTACATAGTACCATGTACTATTTTTGTCATCAAACTTAAAGCGGTAAATTGGCAATGGCAATGTTCGGTGTTTATTGTAGTAATAATTATCATAATCATTTAATATTTCAGAAGCAATAATTTTATTGCTTGGTAATAATTTTAATACTTGAGACTTTACACTTAAAATATCTATTGCATTATTGAAAACGTTTTTATCTTTTATTTTTACATGTTGTACTTCATTATTTTGATTAGTTGCTATTAAATAATTGTCCGAGTTAAACAATGAAAATTTAATCTCCTTGATGTATTTGTGCTTAATAATATTGTCAAATGCTGATTGAAAATTATTTACTGTTGTTAATACTGAATAATTTGTTCCTTGCCAAATTTTAGTTTCCTTTTCGCTTAAGCTATCTTCTGAAGCCCATTTTAATGGGTTCATAGATAATAAGCCGCTTAATATCCAAGTAAAAATAAATAGTCCAAATATAAATCCAACATAGTGATGCCAACGAAACCACTTTTTTTTGTAAGGTGAGAATTTTTGAGATTTATTTTTTGAATTTACTGTTCGGCTAACGCCAAGTATAATACCAAGCAAAGCTAACACTACTCCTAAAGATGAAAGAGTTATTACAACATACCTCCACGCATCCGTATTTATTCGTAAATTTTTGAAATATATCCAATGTGGTATGGGGCCTAGCCAAGCCCAAACTTTATCTTCAAAATTTAGTTTTTGAA
>SYEI01000053.1 GCA_005800865.1 Bacteroidota bacterium
GATTTTTGAGCGTAAGTTTGACCTATAAAAATAGCAATACATAGTATTGAGAAAATATGTTTCATGGTAGATGATTTAATGTTGGTTCAAGGTATACACTATTTTATAATATTAAAGTTAAAATATCTAATAGTTTTTAAAAATGGAAAGTCAATAAAAAAGCCATCCTCAATGAAGAGAATGGCTTTCTATTATTGTGAATAAAAGCTTATGCTTTATTTTCTTCAGCAGCAGCTTCTGGTTTAGCAATTAGTGCTTTACGAGATAATTTTGCTTTTCCGTTTTTTGGATCTGTTCCAATGTATTTCACATTAACCATATCTCCTTCTTTTACTAATCCTTCTAAAGAATCAATACGTTTCCAGTCGTACTCGCTAATATGTAATAAACCTTCTTTACCTGGCATAAATTCAACAAATGCACCATAAGGCATAATTGATTTTACTTTTGCTTCGTAAGTTTCTCCAACTTCTGGTATAGCTACAATTGCTTTAATACGAGCAACAGCTGCTTTTAAGTCTTCTAATTTCTCAGCAAATATTTCAACTCTTCCACTGTTATCAACTTCAGTAATTGAAATAGTAGCACCAGTTTTCTTTTGGATATCTTGAATTACTTTTCCTCCAGGTCCGATAATCGCACCAATAAATTCTTGAGGGATGATGATTACTTCAAAACGTGGTACGTTTTCGTTGTAATCCGCACGAGGAGCATCAATTGTTTTCATGATCTCACCCATGATATGTAAACGGCCTTCACGAGCTTGCGCTAACGCTTTTTCCATTACTTCATAAGGTAAGCCATTTACTTTTAAATCCATTTGCACAGCTGTGATACCATCTTTAGTTCCACAGATTTTAAAATCCATATCACCTAAATGATCTTCATCACCTAAGATATCAGATAATACAGCGTATTGTCCTTTATCGTTAGTAATTAAACCCATGGCAATACCTGTTACTGGTTTTGCAATTTTAACACCTGCATCCATTAAGGCTAATGTACCAGCACAAACTGTAGCCATAGATGAAGAACCGTTAGATTCTAAAATATCAGAAACCACACGAACTGTATAAGGAGTATCAGTTGGTACAACTTTAGACAATGCACGCATTGCTAAATTACCATGTCCAACTTCTCTACGACCTACACCACGGTTAGGTTTTGCTTCACCAGTTGAAAAACCAGGGAAGTTATAATGTAAAATAAATTTAGTTTCTCCACGGTAAAATGCACCATCAATTAATTGAGCATCTTTACCAGTACCTAAAGTAACTGTAGTTAACGATTGAGTTTCTCCACGTTGGAAGATAGCTGAACCATGAGCTGCAGGTAAATACCCTACTTCACTCCAGATAGGACGAATTTGATTTGTCTTTCGACCATCCAAACGAATTTGTGTATCTAATGTAGCTTGACGAACGGCATCGTATTCTACATCATGATAATATTTATTAATTAAAGTTTCTCTATCTTTTAATTCATCTGCAGTATAGGTTGCTTTGTATTCTGTTAAAACTGCTTTAAAAGCAACTTTACGTTCGTTTTTGTTTGGATTACCTTGTTTTGCAACTGCATATACTTTATCGTAAGTAGCTTTATGAACTGCTTCTTTTAAAGCTGGATCATTTAATTCGTGGCAATATTCACGTTTTGGTTTTAAGCCTGCTTTAATAGCAAATTCCTTAATTGCATTAATTTGAACTTTAATGGCTTCGTGCGCAAATTTAATAGCCTCTAACATTTCTGCTTCAGATACTTCGCTCATTTCACCTTCTACCATGGAGATATCTGTTTCAGTAGCTGCTACAATCATTTCTAAGGTTGCAGTTGGTAAAATATCAGCATCAGGATTGATACATAATTTACCGTCAATTTTTGCTACACGAACTTCTGAAATAATTCCGTTGAATGGAATATCAGAAACTGCTACTGCTGCACAAGCTGCTAATCCTACTAATGCATCTGGCATTGTTTTTTTGTCAGATGAAATTAATGATAACATGATTTGTGTATCAGCATGGTAATCATCTGGAAATTGAGGACGCATTGCTCTATCAACAATACGAGAAATTAATACTTCGTAATCAGATAATTTAGCTTCACGACGGAAGAATCCGCCAGGAAAACGGCCTGTAGCCGCATATTTTTCTTGATAATCTACTGTTAAAGGTAAAAAATCTACACCTTCTTTTGCTTCTTTGTTACTTACAACAGTCGCTAAAATCATGGTTGCCCCTAATTTTACTACTACTGCTCCATCAGCTTGTTTAGCTAATTTCCCTGTTTCTAGGGTTACAATTCTTCCATCTCCTAGATCGAATGAATGTTGAATTCCAATTTGTGACATCTTGTTTTTTGTTTTGTGTACCAACGTTTTTGGTACGGATTTATATTTGTTTTCTAATTTCCTCTTTTAAACTTGTACCCTGAGCGAAGTCGAAGGGTAAATAAATAAGAAAGGCATTTCGGTTTCCCGAAATGCCCCTTAATATTAACAAGAACTCATAATTACTTACGGATATCTAATACTTTAATAACCGCACGGTAACGCATAATGTCCGTGTTTTTTAAATAATCTAATAATGCACGACGCTTACCTACTAAGTTTAATAAGGCACGTTGTGTTCCAAAATCTTTTTTGTTGTTTTTTAAGTGACCTGTTAAATGGTCTATACGGTGAGTAAATAATGCCACTTGAGATTCAGCTGAACCAGTGTTTTTATCGCTACCACCGTGTTTTTTAAAAATGTCTTTCTTTACTTCTGATGTTAAATACATGTTATTCTTCGTTTAATGTTATCTATAAATAGGGCTACAAATATAAGGTATTTTGTTAAACAAACAATAGTTATTCACAATTAATCCTCTTTTTTTTAATAAAAACCATTTTTTTGGTAATTATTAGTTGTTGATAGTGAATTTTTGAGTGATAACTCCTCCTTTATCAAATTTACAAGTCATAAAATACATACCACTTAATAAATTATCTACCTCTATTGGGTATACATCTGAACCAATATTACTAAAGGTTCCAGCCTTCACTTCTTTTCCAGTAATATCTGTAATCACATAATTAATTGTTTGTAGCTCAGTCATATCAAATAACACGTTAATTTTTGACGTTGCTGGATTTGGATACAACATAAATTTTGATGTTGACTCAGTTTTTTCAATTCCAGTTACCGCACTACTCACAATAAATCGCTCTGTGATTTGACAACCAAAATCTCCATTAAAATTTTTCAATGGAATTGCAGGGCTCAATTTATTAAATCTAATGCTTCCTGATCCAGGATTTGGCGTATAATATTGATAAGCCCACCAAGATACGCCATCGCAACCATCATCATTCATCGTAAAAGTATAACAGCCATCTAACAAATCTACAGTATCTCTATACGTTGTACTATTTGTCAAATTAGTTCTACTAGCTATTACGGTTCCTGCATCATTTTTTAATTCCCAGTGAGATTCGTTATAGCCAGGATTTATAGCACTTGTTGCCGCATTTGTTATCATGAAAATAACAAATTTAGTTGGATATACTTTTACATTATTAAACGTAGAGGTGTAAGTATTATTATCAGAATTTTGGTCACCTACTCCTCCATTTACATTGGTAATAGACACA
>SYEI01000054.1 GCA_005800865.1 Bacteroidota bacterium
CCGCACTGAGTTTGATAGTCCTGACGTGGATAATGAAGTATTGGTAAAAGCTACTGATACAAATTATGTGCGTATTGGAGATTTTGCAAATGTGAAAATTAATGATGCCAGCGATTTTGATTTGTATGGCGATTTAGTATAATAGATGTTTTCATTTTTAAAGAAACCATATCCTTATTATTCCTTTTCGTATAGAGACGTGTACTCTAATTTTTTGATTGGTTGTTTTGTTGCCTTTTTCTTAATTGTATTTCAACCTTTTGGTGTTTCAATCTGGCAAACCGATTATAAAGTATTGAAATTATTAGGATTCGGCTTCGTGTCTTTTATTTGTCCTCTTGTTTTCAGACTCATTTCAACGACTGTTTTTAAAAAGCAAAACCCTGAAGAAACATGGACGGTTTGGAAAGAAACTTTGGGTTTACTGTTAGTTTTAGTTTTTATTGCCTTTGGCAATTTATGTTATGGTAATTTAATTAGAATTAGTAGTATAAATTTTCAAGAATTACTATTAGCATTAGCGGCCACCTTTTTATTAGGGATTTTTCCCATAGCGGCCAATGTTCTTTTAAAATATAATCGTTTTGTAACTCTCAATCAAAAGGATGCTGAGTTAATGGAAGCGGAAGTTTTAGATTTTCAGCATCGAGTAGATGCGGAGTCTTCTTCAGAAATAAAGAATGACAGCTTATTAACACAAAAAGTATTGATTTTATATGCTGAAAATGAAAAAGATAAAATCGATTTAAAACCTGAGGATATCTTATTTATCGAATCAGCTGATAATTATTCAAACATTGTATTTTTTAGAAACAATAAAGTCAACAAGCAATTATTACGAGGTAGCTTAAAACGTATAGAATCTCAAATTACATTTCCTTTTATTGTAAGGTGTCACAGAAGCTATATTGTGAATTTGAAAATGATAAACCATATCAAAGGAAATGCTCAAGGTTACCGAATAGATTTTAAAGTTGAATTGAAGGATACAATTCCAGTTTCTAGAAATTACAGTAAAGCTCTTTTTGAAAGATTAGAGTCTTTAAAACAATAGTTATTCGTCCCAAAGCTTATTTTTCACTTTGACATTCATCCCAAACTTTGATAAATGTCCCAAAGTATTGCTAATCAGCCCTTTTATTTGACTTGTGGTATCTAGTTGTTGTAGGTTTGTTTTCATAAAAATCAATCATTATGGAAAAAATCTTCACAATTGCAATTTTAATACATGTATTAGCAGGTATTGGTGCTTTAATTTTTGGTGCATTGGCTATTATTTTAAAGAAAAACACTCCCAAGCATAAACCTGTTGGTAGGTTTTATTTTTATTGTATGACCACCATTTTTGTAACGGGCATTTTTTTATCGGTATGTAAAGGTTTATTGTTTTTATTTTTTATTGCCATTTTCACGTATTACTCTACCATCATTGCATACAGAGCTTTACGTTTAAAAAATCTACATAATGGTCAAAAACCAGCAAAAATAGATTGGATTGTTGAAGCTATTGCAGGTGTTACCTTTGTGGGCTTAATTATTTTTGCCGTTTATTATTATATCGAAAATAGAGATATGAATGCTTTAATCCCTTTAACCTTTGGTTCTTTTGGTTTATGGGGAGTCATTAAAAACACACAGCGTTTATTAACTAAGCCTAAACAAACTTTATATTGGTTAAAAATGCATATTGGAAATATGCTTGGTAGTTATATTGGTGCCATCACAGCTTTTGTCGTTAATCAAGCCGAGCACATCCCTTTACCTCCAATTGTTTTATGGCTAGGGCCAGCAGCTATTTTAGTGCCTATTATAGTAGTTGAATTAAAGAAGGTGAAAACTCAGCCTTTGTAAATTATTTTAAAGGCTTAATTATACGTTTATCCACGCAATATTTTAAAAGCCCAATCACACTCTTAGTGTCTGTTTTTCTGAAAATATTTTTGCGATGTGTTTCTACCGTGCGTTCACTAATAAATAAGGCTTCTGCAATTTTAGCGTTGGTGTACTCTTTCGCTATTAATTCTACTACTTCAATTTCTCTTAAGGATAAGGTGATTTCTTTGGATTCTGAAGTTGTATTCACCTTCTTCATTTCATCCGCTACTTCATCGCTAAAAAACGTTCCTCCATTTGCCACTTTATCGATGGCATTTAGCAATTCTTGTTTACCAGTATTTTTTAAAATATAAGCACTTACTCCAGCTTTCAACATGTCACTAATCGTTTCTCGCTCTCCAAACATAGATAAAGCAATGACTTTAACCTCAGGGTTTGTTTTTTTTATTTCTTTAGTTAATTCAATACCATCCATTTCTGGCATATTAATGTCAGTTAGTACAATATCAGGACAAAGTTTGGCAATTTCTTGCGAAGCGATTTTTGGCAAGGTGTTTTGACCAATAACAGATAGATGAGTCTCTCCACTTAATAAGGCTTTTAAGCCATCAATTAACATTTGATGGTCATCTACTATGTATATTTTTAAAATACTCACTCATTAAATATAATAAGGATTAGTATATGTTAAATAAAAAATTATTTTTTTATAATAACAATGATGGAAAGCAGAGAAATAGGAAAATAAAAAGTAATTATTTAAGAGTAGGAACAAAGCTTTTTTCGTAGTCTTCCCACTTAGTTTTTTGATAGTCACCTGAACCATAATAGTTTAATACTGGTTCAAATTTTTGAGGAGGCATAAAACCTTTTAAAACATCTAGTCGCTGAATTTGATTGTTTAAAAATACAATTGATGGATAAGCTAATTGATTATCCAAAATAGAAGCTGCAAATTGATGCGGAGCTTTAGGATTTGATGCATCTGTTGACACAAAAACATATTTATCAAATTTCACACTGTCTTTACTTTCCGCATCAAATTTTACGGCGTAAAAATTATCGTTAATGTATTTTGCTATTAATGGATTATTGAAAGTTTGAGCACTCATCATTTTACAAGGTCCACACCAAGTTGTGTATACATCCACCATAATAGGACGTGGATTTTTTTTGCATTTAGCATATGCTTCATCAAACGTAATCCAGTTTACAGGTGAATTTTCATGAAATTCGGTATAAGTGTTTTCAGAAACAAAGGAGAAAGTAGAATTATCTTCAACTATAAAATTACTCACTTTGTTTTCGGGAGAATTAATGGAGGCTTGCAAGGTGCTTTTTTTGCAAGTGTAAAATACAATGGCCATCCCTATGATGCCTGCCATTGATATATCTTTCCAGTTAAACATGCTATATTATAAAACAAAGGTAATGCCAAAAACTGTTAATTTGGATTTCGGAAAGCTTACCTAATTGTTAAATTTTATTTCACTCCTCCCATTAATTTTTTCATAATCGGAGAAATAGCAATAAGTACAATACCCGCAATAAGTGCATAAATACCTAATTGTTTGTATCCATCGGCGTATATGTGTAGCTTTTCAAGATTTGTAGAATTTTCAGAGGCACTTGCAATGTTTGCTCCTAATAATCCTGCAAAATACTGTCCGTAAGCACTCGCTAAAAACCACATTCCCATAATAACGGCTTGTAATTTACTGGGAGATAGTTTAGTCATTACCGAGGTTCCAATAGGCGAGAGGCAAAGCTCTCCAAAGGTAATGATGAACCACCCAAATGCAAAAAGACCTAATGACGAAATCCCGTTTCCATCGCTAAATAATTTACTAGAGTAAAAAATGTAAAAACCTACGGCTAAAAAGATGAATCCTAAACCAAATTTTACAATCGTATTTGGCTCGGCTTTGCGGTTAGCTAACCACAGCCACAATAAACCTAAGGGAGTTGCAAAAATAATAACATATAGTGAGTTTGATGAGTTATTTACACCATTTGGATCTAAGTGCATACCTAAGATA
>SYEI01000055.1 GCA_005800865.1 Bacteroidota bacterium
AAAATAGCAACCAACAAACTAGCAGACTTGTTCGAATTTTACAAAACAGAATTATCATCTATTTATGATAATGATGAATTGTACGCCATTTTTGAATTAGTTTGCGAACATTATTTAGGCTATTCTAAAAAAGATACGCGATTAAAATTTCAAGAGAATTTAAATCAATCAGATGTTTTAAAAATATACGATACGGCTAAAGCCTTAAAAACAGGAATGCCAATTCAATACATTTTTGGAGAAGCTGATTTTTATAATTTAAAATTTAAAGTCAACAATTCTACTTTAATTCCAAGACCAGAAACTGAAGAGCTAGTTGACTTAATTATAAAATCTCAAACGACTGATAACATAGCTCCAACAACTATTCTTGATATTGGAACTGGTTCTGGTTGTATTCCTATTGCTTTAAAAAAGAATATTCCAAACTCAAAAGTAACAGGTATTGATATCTCTAAAGAGGCATTGGAAGTTGCTAAATCAAACGCCATTAAAAACAACGTTGATATTGAATTCATAAAATTGGATATTTTATCACCATTCGACTCATCACTTATCACTCATCACTTATCACTCATTGTCAGTAATCCACCATACGTTCTAAATTCCGAAGCTAAACAAATGGATGCTAGAGTACTGGAACATGAACCTCATTTAGCACTTTTTGTGAAAGACACAGATCCTATCATTTTTTATAAACGAATTATTGATTTGTGTACTAAGCACTTAGAAGAAAAAGGCTACTTATTTTTTGAGCTTAATCCAATGTATGCAAATGATGTAAAAAAATATGCAAATGACAGTAAAATATTTAATTTTACCGAGATTGTGAAAGATATGAGTGGTAAAGAACGATTTTTAAAAGCACAGAAAAAATGAGATACTTATTCATATTACTAACGCTTTTATGCTCCGTTTCATTTTCTCAAGAAAAAATAGAAACAACGGTAGACAAACCTGCCCAACCAATTGGTGGACAATTAGATCTTGATTATGTATTTCAATCACAAGTTATTTATCCTGAAAATTTATTGAAAAATAAAATCAGTCAAGATGTGGCTATTTATTTTATTGTTTCGGCAGATGGTTCTGTAAAAAATATTGAGTTTAAAAATGAATATAAAGAAGAATTTAAAATTGAAGCTAAACGTTTATTAAGATATTTTTTATTTTCACCAGCAACTATTGGAAATGTGAACGTGGCTTCACAAAGTTTTTTAGTATTTAAGTTCAATGTTGATACTTATAAAAAATTCACAAAAGCAAGAGGTTTCTTGATTCATAAGGAACAAGCCTTATTCGATACTAGTTTTGTTGTGTATTCAAGAGCTGATTCATCACCAGAATATTATAAAGGAGAAGAAGCTTTAGGAGAATTTGTTTTAGCAAACCTAGAATATCCAGACCTAGCAATTCGCCAAAATTTACAAGGTGCCGTCGTTATGAATTTTATAGTGGAGCCAAACGGAACCATTAGTAATATTTCTATCGAGAAAGAATTTAATCACTTATGCACCAAAGAGGCTTTGCGTATTATGCGCGAAACCAAATGGAAAGCTGGTACTAAAGATGGAAAGTTAATACGTTACAAAACAAAATACCCTATTATATTTAACTTAAATAATATTAATAAAGATAACGCCACCAGCGAGCAACGCTAATAATTACTATCGAACTAAGCTTATCAGTTCGAGCTTAGTTGAGAACCGAAGGGCGTAATCATTTAAATAAGCATAAAGAATGAACCACGAAATTTCAACAGACAAACAAATTACCTTAAAAGATATACAACATATCTTAGATTCAAATGCAACGCTTGTATTATCAGATAAAGTAAAAAAAGATATCACTGCTTGCCGCGAATATTTAGATAAGAAAATGGCTTCTCAAAAAGTGCCTATTTATGGTATTAATACTGGATTTGGCTCTTTATGTAATGTGATTATTCCCGATAATGAATTAGAACAATTACAAACAAACCTAGTAATGTCGCATGCTTGTGGTATGGGCGATGAAGTGCCTTTAGAAGTTGTACGTTTAATGTTACTATTAAAAATTCAATCTTTATCCTACGGAAAAAGCGCAGTACAATTACAAACGGTTGAACGTTTAATTGATTTATACAATCACAAAATTTATCCAATTGTTTATGAGCAAGGTTCATTAGGTGCTTCAGGTGATTTATCTCCATTAGCGCATTTGTCTTTACCATTATTAGGAATGGGCGAAGTAAACTACCAAGGAAATAAATGCTCTGCTGCTAATGTTTTAAAACAATTAAACTTAGAACCTATCACTTTAAAATCAAAAGAAGGTTTAGCCTTATTGAACGGAACACAGTTTATGAGCGCTTATGGCGTTTGGTGTTTATTAAAATCAAACAAATTAAACACATTGGCTGATTTTATTGGGGCTATTTCTTTAGATGGATTTGATGGAAGAAGCGAACCTTTCAAAGACAATATTCATATTATTCGTCCGCATAAAGGTCAGTTGCAAACAGCACGCGCTATTCGCGAAAACTTAAATGGTAGTGAAATTTTAGCTCAACCAAAAGTACAAGTGCAAGACCCATATTCTTTCCGTTGTATTCCACAAGTGCATGGTGCAACCAAAGATGCTACCGCTTATGTCAACTCTGTGTTTGAAACAGAAATTAATTCGGTAACCGATAATCCAACGGTGTTTCCTGAAGATGATGAAATTATCAGTGGAGGAAATTTCCACGGACAGCCTTTAGCTATTTCATTGGACTTTTTAGCGATTGCCATTGCAGAGTTAGGAAGTATTTCTGAAAGGCGCGTATATCAATTAATTTCAGGTATTCGTAATTTACCAGCATTTTTAGTAGCAAAGCCAGGTTTAAATTCGGGATTTATGATTCCTCAATATACAGCGGCTAGTATTGTGAGTCAGAACAAACAATTATGCACACCAGCAAGTATTGATAGCATTGTATCGAGTAACGGGCAAGAAGATCATGTGAGTATGGGAGCAAATGCTGCTACTAAATGCTACAAGGTAATTGAGAATGTAGAAAAATTATTAGCCATTGAATTATTAAACGCTTCGCAAGCTATTCAATTTAGAAGACCTTTAAAGTCGTCTCCAAAAATTGAAGCATTATTAGCTGATTTTAGAAAACTAATTCCATTTATTAAAGATGATAAAATTATGTATCAGGAATTAGAAGCCACTTTACAATTTGTAAAAACAATGAATATTTAAAATCACACTATTTTATCACTTCGAGCTGTCACACTGAGCGGAGTCGAAGTGGTGATCGAGAATAAAAAAATGAAACAACTATTCTTTATATTACTATTAACTTTTTCTTGCAAAATCGCTCTTGCATGTCAATGTCCATTAACCACTTTAGACCAAAAAGAGCTGCAGAAATATGAAATCATCTTTAAAGGTAAAATCAAAGCCATTAAATTAGATAAAGAAAAAAGTGAAGCCATTTTTATAGTATCAGAATTGTATAAAGGAATGTTAGCCGATGACTTTAAAATTATATTTAATGATGCTGATGTTTGTAAATTGGAATTAAGGGTAGGGGATGAGTGGATCGTTTATACAAACTACTTTCAAGTTGATAATGCTAAATTAGATTTTTGTAGCAGAAGCCGTAAATACATAAAAAACATTAAAGAAGATTTTTTTGCTGAAACAACTGGCATTACTTATGATGAAGAACTTCGATACCTCCAAGAAAACCTGGGGTTACATAAATTAATGAAAAACAATCCTAATGTCGTAGAAAACAGAAATATCATTCCAAACAACAATCAATTTATAATAGTATTAATTTGTTCGATGCTCGGATTAATTGCATTCTATTGGTTATTCAATAGGTTGTTTAAATAATTTAGATATATGCCTGTAATTGAGCTTAAAACAAATATAAAGTCAAGTATTGAAATTTGTTTTGATTTAGCAACAAGCATTGATTTACATAAAATTTC
>SYEI01000056.1 GCA_005800865.1 Bacteroidota bacterium
ACCATCCACATGGAGATACTTCGGTATACGATACCATGGTGCGTATGGCACAAGAATGGAGCTTACGTTACATGTTAGTTGACGGACAAGGAAACTATGGTTCAGTAGATGGTGATCCACCAGCTGCGATGCGTTATACGGAGGCTCGTTTTCGTAAAATTACTGAGGAAATAATTGCTGATATTGAAAAAGATACAGTTGATTTCCGTCCAAACTTTGATGACTCTTTGACAGAGCCTACTGTAATGCCAACTCGTATTCCAACGTTATTAATGAATGGTGCTTCGGGTATTGCAGTTGGTATGGCCACAAATATGGCGCCTCATAATTTAACGGAAGTTGTTAATGGTATTTTAGCTTACATCGATGACAAAGACATTGACATTGATGGTTTAATGAAACATATTAAAGCGCCTGATTTTCCTACAGGGGGAACTATTTATGGATACGAAGGTGTAAAAGATGCTTTCCGCACAGGTCGTGGTAGAGTCGTAATGCGTGCCAAAGCAAGCATTGAACCTGTTAATAACCGTGAGCGTATCATCGTTACTGAAATTCCTTATCAAATTAATAAGGCAGAAATGATTAAGCGTCAGTGGGAACTTTGCAACGAGAAAAAAATTGAAGGTATTACCGAAATTCGTGACGAGAGTAACCGTGAAGGGATGCGTATTGTTTATGAATTAAGAAGTGATGCTATTTCAAATGTTGTATTAAATAATTTATACAAATACTCTGCGCTACAAACTTCATTTTCAATTAATAACGTTGTATTAGTAAAAGGTCGTCCTGAGATGTTGAATCTAAAAGATATGATTCATTATTTTGTGGAACATAGACATGATGTGGTTGTTCGTCGTACAAAGTTTGATTTAATGCAAGCTGAAAAACGCGCTCACATTTTAGAAGGTTTATTAATTGCTCAAAAAAATATTGAAGAGGTTATCAAAATTATTCGTGAAAGCGAAAGTCCTGATGCTGCAAAAGATGAATTAATTGTTCGTTTCTCATTATCTGAAATTCAAGCACGTGCTATTTTAGATATGCGTTTACGTACATTAACTGGACTAGAGGTTGATAAATTAAATGCTGAGTACGATGAATTAATGAAGAGCATTGCTTACTTCAAAGAAATTTTATCTGATGAAAAATTACGTTATAAAATTATCAGAGAAGAATTAGTTGAGATTGGAGAAAAATATGGTGACGAGCGTCGCACGGATATTGTATACGCTGGCGATGATTTGAAAATTGAAGATATGATTGCTGATGAAGATGTAGTGATTACTATTTCTCATTTAGGTTATATGAAACGTACCAACTTAGCTGAATACCGTTCTCAAAATAGAGGTGGTAGAGGAAGTAAAGGAACGGCAACTCGTGATGAGGATTTTGTAGAACACATGTTTATTGCATCCACACATAATTACATCTTGTTGTTTAGCGAAAAAGGACAGTGCTACTGGATACGTGCTTATGAAGTGCCAGAAGGTGCTAAAAATAGTAAAGGACGTGCTATTCAAAATTTAATTAGCATTGCACCAGATGATAAAATTAAAGCATTCATCAATATTAAAAATTTACAAGACGAAGAGTATATCCAAAATAACTTCATCATATTATGTACTAAAGATGGTATCATCAAAAAAACATCTGTAGAAGCTTATTCTCGTCCACGTGCTAATGGTATTAATGCGATTACAATCCGTGAAGGAGATGTTTTATTAGAAGCAGCATTAACTAATGGTAACAACGAAATTATGATTGCTACTAAATTAGGTAAGGTTTGTCGTTTCCCTGAGGCAAAAGTTCGTCCAATGGGCCGTAATGCTTCTGGTGTAATTGGTATTGATTTAAATGATGAAGAAGGAGGAAATAACGAAGTGGTTGGTATGATTTGTATTGATGATATGCAAGCCAACGTATTAGTGGTTTCTGAAAAAGGATATGGTAAACGTTCTGATATTGAAGAATACCGTATCACTAATCGTGGTGGTAAAGGTGTTAAAACAATAAACATTACAGAGAAAACAGGAAACTTAGTTGGAATTAAATCGGTAACAGATGCTAACGACTTAATGATTATTACTAAAAACGGTATTGCGATTCGTATGAATGTATCTGATTTACGTGTCATGGGTCGTGCAACCCAAGGCGTGCGTTTAATCAACATCCAAGATAGCGATAGCATTGCTGCTGTAACTAAAGTAGATCATGAAGATGAAGTAGAGGCAACGGTTGATGGAGAAATAACTCCAGAAGTTCCAACAGGTGATGTAACACCTGCTGATAACGTAACTGATGAGTCAAATTCTACACCAACGGACGATATCGTTTAATGGACGGACAAAAAAGCAAACACTAAACCACTATATTTGAACAAATAATAATAACATGAACAAAAAAACAATCATAACAGGAGCATTAAGCTTTTTCAGCTTAGTATCTTTAATTGCTCAGCCTACATTGGTAGAAAAAATTGAAGCAAAAGAAGGAAAAGTGGTGATTCCCTACGAAAAATGGAAATTACCTAATGGTTTAACTATCTTATTGAACGAAGATCATTCCGATCCAGCAGTTCATGTTTTAGTAACTTATAAAGTAGGATCTAACCGCGAGAGTTTAGGAAAATCTGGTTTTGCTCACTTTTTTGAGCACATGATGTTTCAAGGTTCAAAACACGTAGCAGATGAAGAGCATTTCAAAATTGTATCTACTGCTGGTGGTAACATGAATGGTAATACAACAGAAGATAGAACGGTTTATTTTGAAACAGTTCCTTCTAATAATTTAGAAATGGCTTTATGGTTAGAGGCTGACCGTATGGGTTTCTTATTAGATTCATTAACTACCAAAAAGTTTGAAAACCAACGTGATGCCGTTAAAAACGAAAAGTCACAAAATGTAGAAAATCAACCTTATGCTATGGCATTTGTTGAGGAAATTAACAAAGCTTTATATCCAGAAGGGCATCCATATAGCTGGCCAGTAATTGGTTACGTAGATGATTTGAACAGAGCTAATTTAGAAGACGTGAAAAACTTCTTTTTACGTTGGTATGGTCCAAACAATGCTATTTTAACGATTTCTGGTGATTTCAGTTCTCCTGAAGCACTAAAAATGATTGAAAAATATTTTGGAGGAATTAAACCTTGTCCAGATGTTAAAAAAATGCGTGTTGCTCCAGTAACTTTAGCTACTGATAAATATGCAGCTTATAAAGACAGAACTTATTTTCCATTAAACTTAAGAGTTTATCCAACTGTACCTTTATATAATAGAGATGAGCCAGCATTAGATTTATTAGGAATGATGATGGGTAATGGTAACAACTCTATTTTTTACAAAACTTTTGTGAAGGCAAAACCTGAAATTGCAGTTCAAGCAGCTGTAAGTCACCGTTCAAAAGAATTAGGTGGAGAATTTTCTATTCAAATTTTTGCTTATCCACCAGAAGATTTCAATTTAGAGAAATTGTTTTCTGATATCGATGCAAAAGTAAAAGCAACTATTGATGAGTTTGGTACATCTGGCATTACTGATGAAGCATTAGCAAGAGCTAAAGCTGAAATCGAATCAAGTATGTATGGAAGCTTATCTACTATTGGTAGCAAAGCTGGAACTATCTCTGAATGGGAGCGTTTATTAGGAAAAGGTTATACTTTGCAAGAAGAAATTGATAGATATAGCAAAGTAACTAAAGACGATATTACTCGTGTTTTTACTAAATATATTAAAGGAGCAGGTGCAGCCGTTTTAAATACGTATCCTATTATGAATCAAAAAGATTCTGTAAAAAGTATCAATCCTTATGCAAATATGAAGTTTGAAACTCCAGCAGAATACAAAGGATTAACTTACCAACCAGTAACTGATAATTTTAAAAGAGAGCAAAGACCTGCACCAGGGCCAGCAAAAACAGTAACTATTCCTGAGTATTTTACTTCTAAATTACCAAATGGTATTAGTATTATTGGTACAAAAAATACGGAATCTCCAGAAGTTGCTATTGTAATGACAATGGATGGTGGTAGCTTAGTATTAACAGCTGATCAATTAAAAAAATTAGGAGTTGCTGAATTAACTGCAAGCATGTTAAATGAAGGAACTAAAAATTACACCACTGAGCAAATTAGTGCTGAGTTAGAGAAATTAGGAAGCTCTATTAGTTTTGATGCGAGCAAAGCGGCTACATCTATTCAAATTAATTCTTTGAAG
>SYEI01000005.1 GCA_005800865.1 Bacteroidota bacterium
AAATTAAGTTATTTAAAATACGTTTAATGATATCCAAGTTAGAACAAGGTAAATAGTGTTTCGTTTCTGGCTCTACATTTAATTGTTTGATAAAAGCATCTACATCACCTCTATTAAATATCAAGCCTTTACTGAATGGATTTACATAAAATAAAATGTTATCTGATAATGTTTTATCTGAAGGGTCAATTAAATTAGCAAAATCATTCACGTAAGCTAATACAAAATGCTGTGGTAAGTTAACTCCATAAATAGGAATAGCTAGCTCCTTGCAGATTAATGCGTAAACTACGCTTAACATTACAGGATTTCCTTTTTTAGTTTCTAATACAACATTGATAAATGAGTTTTGAGGGGCATGGTAGTTGGTGATGTTACCACCAAACTGATGCACTTCAAATAAAATATGGTTGATGATTTTAACTTTTTCAATAGCCGTTAAATCATCATGTAATTCCAACCACACATCTTGTTTAATTTGATGTAGTTGTTTTTTTAATTTGTTTTCGTCTAAATCAGGATATTGGTAGCGCGCAATAATGGCACATCCTTTAAATAAATCATCCTGTTCGTTTTCTGACCAATGTTTTAATGCGTTTTGCAAAGCCTTAAATTGAATGGTATGAATAATCCCTTCAATTCGTTTTTGCATCAAGGCATCAAAGCTGTTTTCCCATGCTGTTTCCAAATGTGGAATAGCAGGCGGACCTAATATGATGAACCTATTCTTTACCTCAGAATAAATTCCGTCATCCGGATCATCTAATAAAGTAATTAAGGCAATTACTTCTTTCAGGTTCATTTCGTTTTTCTTAGGTCTCATACAGAAACAAAAATAGCCCCGAATTGGAGCTATTTTAAGGTTCAAATTATATTTTCTTAACAATTAGGCTGTTAATCGTTGTAAACTTTCTTGTATTAATATCTCTACACTCTTCGTGTAATCGTTGGTAAACTCTTTACGGACGCGGTTTGCGATAATTACGCAGGCTGTTAAACAATTGTGGTTTAATAACTTTCCTAAACCGTATAAAGCCGAAGTTTCCATTTCAAAGTTCGTAATACGATGTTCACCCATTTTAAAATCCGTTAAAAACTCGTTTAAATTTGGCATTGCTGCTTTTAGGCGAATTTGTCGCCCTTGTGGACCATAAAAGCCTGGTGCAGTGGCTGTAATCCCAATATGAGTACCTTCTTGAAACTTAGAAATCAATTGATCTGAAGCTTTCACACAATATGGATAAGGCAAATTCGATTTCCAGCCTGTATGTTTGATGAAAGCCTCGCTAATGGGGTTTTCGCATACACTTTCCCAGTTATCGTAAAAGTTTAATAAACCATCTAAACCTAGTCCATGAGAACTTACCACAATTCCGTTTACCGGAATATCAGCTTGTAAAGCGCCACTAGTACCTAAACGAATCACATTTAAGGTACGGTGAGTTGGATTTAGCTCCCTTGTTTCTAAATTAATATTAACAGCTGCATCCAATTCATTCATCACAATATCGATATTATCTGTACCAATACCCGTTGATAAAACCGTAACACGTTTTCCATTAAAAATACCTGTATGAGTTACAAACTCACGATGCTCCGTTTTGAATTCTATTTTACTGAAGAACTTAGAGATTTGAGCCACACGATGCTGGTCACCAACAACTATGACATCATCAGCAATATCTTCGGCTTTTAAATTGATATGATAGACACGATTTTCTTTGGTAAGAATTAATTCGGTTTCTGGAAATTGAGACATGATATTTAGTTTTCGAATAGTTAAGCTAGAATATATTTTCCAAATATCATAATTCCAATTAGCGCCGAAATAATAGAAAACACAAGCACTGCGCCCGCAGCTAAATCTTTAATGGCACCTGCTTTTGGATTATAATTGGGTTCTACTAAATCCACCAGATGCTCAATGGCGGTATTAATCATTTCGAGAGCAAGAACTGCTCCAATACAAATTAAAATCACAAACCATTCCATTATTTCAATATCAAATAAAAAGCCTAAAGCGATACTCAAGGCAGTTGCTACTAAATGAATTTTAAAATGCTTTTCATGCCAGGCCAATTTCAAGCCATTAATGGCAAAGGAAACAGATTTAAAAAAACTAGGCTTCATGGTGTTCTGACTTTAATAATGGTTTTGAAATATAGTACAAGAACGCTAAAAAAATTGAAAAAATAAAGGTAAAAGCAATGGTATCTTTCTCAAACAAAATATCAAAACTTTGACGCATTAATTGAAAAGGATGATTCGCCACATTCCAACTATTAAAGCGAAGGTATCTTCCTAAATACAAGCCAAAAGAAATTAACCAAAACAAAAAAGGAGTAATGATGGCGACATAAGCAGGTTTTACGTATTTCTGCAACATACCAAACATGTCTTTCAAAGATTTCAAAAATACCATCATACCAATTAGAGCAAAAGACAATACCAGCACTAAGTCGTACCATAGGGGAAAATATTCTCTGGGACGTAAATGAAATAAATCCGTTAAGATGTAAGGTGAGTTTGATAAAAACAATAACCATAACATCAATAATGGAATATGAACAAACCCCAGACGCTCTTTCTTTTTCAAATAATTACTAATCCACCAAGGAATGAAAGCGAGAAATAAATTCCAAGCTAAAAATATAAAGCTGAGTCCTTCGCTTTTATAAATACGATAGATTAATAAACTGGTGCAAAAAGCCGTGAACAAATAGAT
>SYEI01000057.1 GCA_005800865.1 Bacteroidota bacterium
ATACAGGGATTTTTGTTCTGAGAAAATAATTAAATCACTATCTCATCTAAGTCTTTATTTAAAAAGTGATATTCCATAAACGAATAACTATCAGATTTGATAACCTTTACCCATTGCTTATGTTCGAAATACCATTTCCATTGTTTGCTTCTTAAAAAACCACCTTGTTTCAAATACCCTTCAATATATGGATGTACACAAAGCGTTATATTTTTAGCAGATTGTTCTTTAATAATAAAACGTAAAGCGTTTTCAATTTGCTCCACAAATAAAATGCTTGGTTGCACTTTACCACTACCATTACAGCTTGGGCAAGTTTCTAATACTTCTACATTTACTTCAGGACGTAAACGCTGACGAGTAATTTGAATTAAACCAAATTTACTTGGAGGTAAAATATTGTGTCGTGCTCTATCCGACTTCATTTCTTCCTTCAACTTATCAAACAACAGTTTTCTGTTTTCAGGATTATGTAAGTCAATAAAGTCAATCACAATAATACCGCCCATATCACGTAAACGTAATTGGCGAGCCACTTCAACCGCTGCTTCTAAGTTTACTTCAAGCGCATTTTCTTCTTGCGATTTATCACTCTTAGCACGGTTTCCACTATTAACATCAAATACATGTAAAGCTTCGGTATGTTCTACTACTAAGTAAGCTCCACTTTTCATGAAAACAGATTTGCCAAACAATGATTTAATTTGACGATCAATTCCGAAATTATCAAAAATAGGAACCTTCCCTGTGTAGTGTTTTAAAATATCAACTTTATCAGGAGAGATAGTTTTAATGTACGATTTCAAATCATCATACACGGTTTCACTATTTACATGAATCGCATTAAACGAAGCGTTTAAAAAATCTCTTAAAATGGCATTCGTTCTATCAACTTCTCCTAATAATTTAAATGGTGGCTCAGCCGTTTGTAAGGCTTTAAAACATTCGTCCCATTTACTTACTAAATCTGCCACATCACCTTCAATATCAGAAACCGATTTTCCTTCGGCAACTGTTCTGATAATCACCCCAAAGTTTTTTGGTTTAATGCTTTGCATTAATGCTTTTAACCTGCTTTTTTCTTCGCTGCTTCTAATTTTTGAAG
Organism: Bacteroidota bacterium; assembly: GCA_005800865.1. GTDB lineage: Bacteria > Bacteroidota > Bacteroidia > B-17B0 > Aurantibacillaceae > UBA4416. The sequence continues at coordinate 1,106 of SYEI01000057.1, forward strand.
ACACGGAGATTTTATCAGAAAAAGGAATCAATACAATGTATCGTCCAGCAATCGAAATTTCTGTGGTAACTCTTGGACCTTTTGAGGAAATTGGCTCTTTAGCAACTTGTACTAAAATGTATTGTCCCGATTTTACAGCCTCATTAATTTTTCCATCTTTATTGATGTCGCCTTCATTTTTAAAATACATCAAGTTACTTACATTCTGTTTACCAGAACGCACAGCATCAACGTATTTCATCAACGAATTGGCTTGAGGGCCCAAATCTAAATAATGCAAAAATGCATCCTTCTCGTATCCTACATCTACAAAGGCTGCGTTAAGTCCGGTCATTACCTTTTTAACTTTACCTAGGTAGATATCGCCTACCGAAAATTTAATGTTATTTTTTTCTTTATGCAGTTCTATCAAACGTTTATCGTTTAATAGCCCTATAACAACTTCGTTAGGCGTAGAATTTATTACTAGTTCTACGTTCACTTTAAATAGTTTTAATTTATATATAATAACGTTATTGACTGCACAATAAACCGATTAAAGTTTTAGCAAACAATAACATACACAAATAACACAAACGGCAAGCACATATTGGCTTTCCGTTTGTGTGTAATCTTAACTAGAAAATCTAATTAGCTATGCTAATTATTTTTTCTTATGACGGTTCTTTCTCAAACGTTTTTTACGTTTGTGAGTAGCCATCTTATGTCTTTTTCTTTTCTTTCCGCTTGGCATAATCCTTAGGTTTTAAAAAATTTATATTAGGTTAATTATTTATTTACTTTTTAATTGTTCAATATATTTTAGCACTTCTTGTTTTGCCATCGCATCTTCTGTAAGACTGGCATATTTTTGAAGCATTTCAATTGTTTTATTTGTTTGACTTTGTTGCTCATAAGCATCTGCTAAATGCAGGTACGCTTCTATATATAAAGGGTCAATTTCTAACACTTTATTAAAACGCTTTATCGCTTTATCCCATTGCTGAGATTTTACAGAGAAAAAAGCAAAAGTCAATTGAAGTTTCACATTATTACTATCCGTTTTTTCAACTTCGCGTAACATGCCAATTCCTTTCATCGGATCTTTACCTTCCTCTACAAAACAAGCAGCTAATTGAATTTTAGCATCCACGTTTTTAGCATCTTTATCTACTGCTTTTTGATAACAACGCATCGCACTTTGATATAAAGCAGGAATTTCGTTTTCATCTTTTGTAAAACGAACAGAATAATAATAACGATCGCCCGCTTTATTATAAGCTAAAGAAGTTTGACTTCTTTCAGCAATTTGTTCTACAAAATAAGCCGCAAAATCTGGTCTTTTTTGTTTATCCCAAAATTGCACAACAGGAACAAAAGCCGTATCAACTTTTGAATTTTTAGCTGTATTAACTAAAGCATCATAAGTCGTTTTTTCTTCTGGTTTTAGTGATTTAGTAGCCATTGAGATGAATGTTTCAAGGCTTACTACTTCCATAGTTTCCTTTTTATCCACTTTGGTTTCTAATTTACCTGTGTGTGTTTTTGGTGCAAGAAATAAAAGAACGAATAAAACAACAGCCGTTATTAATAACCCAATCTGTGTTTTACTTATTGTTGTCATTATTCAACTTGTTTGTTATCTAATGGTTCCGCAACTTTTACATTACGTTTTACTCTTTCGCTAAAAGTTTTAGCTGGTTTAAATGCTGGAATAAAATGTGCTGGAATAATTACTGTTGTGTTTTTTGAAATATTACGTCCCACTTTTTCAGCACGCTTTTTAACCACAAAAGTACCAAAACCACGCAAATACACGTTTTTTCCTTCAGTCATTGAGGTGCGAATCGATTTCATGAATGCTTCCACGGTTGTTTGCACAACTATCTTTTCGATGCCTGTCTTTTCTGAAATTTCGTTTACTATGTCTGCTTTAGTCATTTACAAAATATTTATAATCAACGATTTAAAATTAAAAATCGGGCTGCAAAGATATGCTTTTTATTGTAAATCAAAAATTTAGAACTATTTTTTTGAAAAATTTCTCATGGGCTTACGTTTTTTCAAAAACTAAGCTATTTATAAAAAGCGATTGTTTTAGCAATATTTAGAGTAAATCCGAGCCATATTGGCGGTATTTTCTCTATTTATTAAGTATATTAGCACTCTGTATCATTATGAAGGATTTATTTAGCTACCTAAAATCAAAAACATTTTTTAAGCATCTAGCTTTAGCAACGGTTAGTTTGGTTATAGTTTTATGGGCTTTATTTAAGTTATTAGGGGTATATACCCACCATGGCGAAACAGCAGAAGTGCCTGATTTTAAAGGAAAAGCCATTGCTGAATTAGATAATTTTGTAAAAGATAAAAACGTAGGTTATACCATTATTGATAGTGTTTACAGTCCAGAAGAAAAGCCAGGTATTGTTATTAAACAAGATCCAGAGGCAAAATCGATGGTAAAACACAATAGAATTATCTATTTATACGTTACTAGTACGCAAGCGCCACAAATGGCTATGCCAAAATTAGTAGATAGAAGCACACGACAAGCCGTTTTTATGATTGAAAGTTATGGCCTTAAAGTTGGTAAAATAACAGAAATCGCAGGCGATTGCAAAGGCTGCGTGCTAAAACAATATTTTAATGGTAAAGAAATTATGCCAGGTGATGCCATTAAAAAGGGAAGTAAAATAGATTTATCTGTAGGAAAAAAAGAAGAGGATTATTCTGCAATGTCAACAGATTCAACAGCTGTAGCAGATCCTGAAGATGAAGAATAAAATTATAAAAGAATGAAGTTTTATAAATATACTGTAATACTAATCGCATTATTGATAAGCATTAACCATTATGCTCAGGAGCAATTACGCCCTTTGAGCGGCAATGGCAATTTGCCAAAAACAATAACTACTAATTCTACTGTAAAAAAAGTAGCAACTACTACTTCTATCTATTTACCTTTTTTTGATGATTTTTCTTACTCCTATAAATCTCCTTATCCATCTGTCAACAATTGGGTAGATTCAAATGTGTATGTGAATAGTGGCTTTGCAATTGCCCCCATATCATTAGGCGTTGCTACATTTGATGGTTTAAACAAAAAAGGCTATCCTTATAATTTAAACGCTGCGGTTAATGTTTCTGCATCAGCCGATACATTAAAATCGAAGTCTATTCATTTAGATTCTATTCCTACTGCTAATCCCTTAGTATATAAAAAGTATAGCCCTAGCGATAGTATTGCTTTAACCTTTTATTATCAAGCCGAAGGTTTTGGAGAAGCTCCTGAGCCAAATGATTCACTATGTTTAGATTTTTTTAAACCAAAATTAAATCAATGGATGAAAGTTTGGGGTAAAGCTGGCTACAACCCAAGCGCTACAGATACTAACTTTTATAGAGTAAAAATTGGAATTGTTGACACCGCTTTTTTTCACGATGGCTTTCAATTTAGATTTAGAAACAAAGGCACAACAAGCGGTAGTTTAGATCATTGGAATATTGATTATATACAAGTTAAAGACCAATATTATTATGATGATACTTTGCTAAATGATGCTTCGTTTGCTTACAAACCAAGTTCTTTTTTAAAAAATTATTCTGTCATTCCTTATCGCCAATATAACCAATCATTAGAGTTAGCAACTGGTTTTACAAATTTTCTCAGAAACAATTTTAACATCGCAAAATTTTCGGTTTATAATTATACGATAACGCAAGGTCCTTCTCAAATTCTTGTGCCTACAGATGTTTACGGTACTTTTCCAAACCCAGGATTTTTGCCATTTGAAAACAATGGTTATTACTCTGGGGGTTCAAACAGTGCGGCACGTCCTATTTTTTCGCCAACAGGAACCCCGTTTCCAACAGCTCCATTTACAGACTCTACTTATTTTACTATCAAGCATAGTCTTACAACACCAGCAGATGTTAAAAATGATAACGACACCGTTGTTCACATTCAACGATTTTCAAACTACTATGCCTATGATGATGGAAGCGCTGAACAAGGCTACTACTTAAATACATACGGTGCTAAAATAGCAGTGCGTTATACATTAAATGTAGCTGATACCTTAAAATCGGTTCGTATATATTTTGATCCAATCACTCAAGGTGGGCTTATTTTAAATTCTACTTTCCGAATTAATGTGTGGAGCAACAATGGCGGCTCACCTGGAAGTGTGATTTACAAAGATAGTTTAATGTATCCTGAGTATGAATCGGGTAGTTATAATATGATTCCAACCTATTCATTAACATCTTGTTTGCCTTTGGGTGTTGGTTCTTATTTTATAGGAATTCAACAAACCACCAATCAACCATTAAATATTGGTTTTGATAGAAACACCAATCATAAAAACTCCTTATATTATAATATTTCTGGAAGTTGGTCTCAATCTTCTATCAATGGTTCTTTGATGATTAACCCAGTGATGGGTTGTGTAGACCCTCCTATAATTATTGGTGTTGCAGAACATACAAAAAACAATCTTGCAAAGATATTCCCTAATCCTGCGCAAGATATGATAACGGTTAGTTATCCTGGAAATCAATTGGAAACTACTGAATTAGAAATTACAACAGCAATAGGACAAACCGTATTTACAAAAAGCATCACAAGCAACGAACAAATCGAT
>SYEI01000058.1 GCA_005800865.1 Bacteroidota bacterium
GTATTATTGGTAGCAAATCAGTATGGATGTTTAGATACGGCGTATTTACCAGTTGAGATTGGACCAGAGTTTACGTTCTACATTCCAAATGCCTTTACACCATCTAATGATGATGGCATTAATGATTACTTTAATGGAACAGGTATTGGTATAGCTAAATATGAGATGTGGGTATTTGATAGATGGGGAGAGCGCATGTTTTACACGGATGACATTAAGAAAGGCTGGGATGGAAGAGTGCAAGGCAAATCAAAAGAGGGTAAACAAGATGTATACACTTGGAAGGTTAAACTTACAGATGTACTCGGTAAAAAACATGATTATGTAGGGCACGTCACGCTTCTCAATTAAAATTTTAGTCATCAATATTAAAAGCCCTGCGTTGAATAATGCGGGGCTTTGTTTTGTAAATAGGGGGCTGGCCCCCTAGTGTTTTTTATAGATGCTTTTTATGTTTACTGACGATTAATAATTAAGCTAAAACACCAGTTTTATGACATTTTTAAAACTTAAGTACCTAAGCATCAAAGCATCTAGAGAATCTCAAATATTTTTATTAAGAGTATCTTTTCTTTTATTAACTCCACTATTTTTATTCTATTTCTACAAGCTCTTTATTTAATTTTTTTTGATTAACATTCAAGAAAAGTTGCGGTAATAATCAGCTAAACAAGGGCCACAAATTGTGGCTAAATTATTTTCAAATTTCATGAAAAATAATGCAAATTTAATTTGTTTAAATCAATCCACTGCCTAAATTTACGAGGTTATTAAACAATTAAAAAAATGGATAGATTAAAAGATAAGTTTCGCGAAAAAGCAGTGCCATTAGCGGCTGAGATTAAAGATATTATCAAAAATCATGGCGATTTAAAATTAGGTGAAATTACTGTAGCTCAAGTGTACCAAGGAATGAAGGGTATGGTTGGAATGGTAACAGAAACATCTAAATTAGATGCTGAAGAAGGAATCCGTTTTAGAGGTTATTCAATCCCTGAGTTACGTAAGCATTTACCAAAAGCTCCAGGTGGTACAGAACCATTACCAGAAGGTATTTTTTATTTAATGTTAGTTGGAGAATTGCCAACTCAAGAAGATGTAAGTTATATTACTGGAGAATGGCAAAAACGTAGTAACGTTCCAAAACACGTGTTTGATGTTATTGAAAAATTACCTGTAGATACTCACCCAATGACACAGTTTGTAGTAGGTATTATGGCTATGCAAACAGAAAGTGTTTTTGCAAAAGCGTATGCAAAAGGTGTAAATAAAAAAGATTATTGGGATTATGTGTATGAAGATTCAATGAATTTAATTGCACGTTTACCAAGAATAGCTTCTTATATCTATCGTCGTAAATATAAAAATGGCGCTCATATTGAGCCAGATCATAAATTAGACTGGGCTGCAAACTTTGCACACATGTTAGGTTACGAGGAATTTGATATGAAACGTTTAATGCGTTTATATTTAACGATTCACGTAGATCATGAAGGTGGTAACGTTTCTGCACATGCTACACATTTAGTAGGTTCTGCCTTATCTGATCCTTATTTAGCATTTGCTGCGGGGATGAATGGTTTAGCTGGTCCATTACATGGTTTAGCAAATCAAGAAGTATTAGGTTGGATTATGGAGTTGAAAGAAAATTTAGGAGGTGGTTTACCAACTAAAGAACAAATTGCAGAATACATCAAACAAACCTTAACTGAGGGCAAAGTTGTACCAGGATACGGACACGCGGTGTTACGTAAAACAGATCCTCGTTTTACAGCACAACAAGATTTTTACAGAACGTATATAAAACATGATGATATTTGTGAAATCGTGCAAATGGTTTACGAAGTAGCGCCTCCAATTTTAGAATCAACTGGAAAAATTAAAAACCCATGGCCAAATGTGGATGCTCATTCAGGAGCTTTATTATCACATTATGGTATGCATGAGTATGATTTTTACACAGTATTATTTGGTGTATCTCGTGCACTAGGTGTATTAGCAAGTTTAGTATGGGATAGAGCAACTGGTTCTGCTATTGAGCGTCCAAACTCTACAACTACAGAAAACATTAAAGCTATTATTAAAAAAGCACAAGAAGCTAAAGTTTAAGCTGCTTTATTATTTATTTAAAGCCTCATCCGCCAGCTGACGGATGAGGCTTTTGTTTTAATTTGAGGGGGTAACCCTCTATTGTTTTCGTTGTCTATCATTTACTTTTACGGTATTATAAACCTAACCCTATTAAAGAAAATGAAAAAAGTATTACTATTATTAGGAGGCGCTTAGTTTAAATCTTACTCCTTAATGAATTTTCCATGCAAAGGTTTTCCTTTAGCATTTTCTAGAATAAAATAATATATCCCATTTCCTAACAAAGAAATATCCTCATGATATAATCCTTGTTCGCTGGGATTAAGTGATAGGGTTAAGGTCCCCATTTGATTGTAAATCTTCAAATCACCACTATTTAAATCACTCACTATCGATAAATTTTGCTTGATTGGATTTTGCATGAGTAGATATCCTTTTTCTGCAAGATCAGTGTAAAATACAGAAATCAAATTAGAATAGTCGGAAGGCTGAATTAAAACTTTGTAATAATTTTTTCTGTTCTTTTGAGGAGATTCATCTGAATAGGTAATGTTTTGCGACTTTGTAGATTCGCCACAAATACCAGCATAATCAAATATAACATCAAAATTTAAGGAATCATTCGATCTAAGTATTTGGTAACCTGTACAACTATTGCCAGCACTAATGAGATAGCTAATAATGACGTTTTGATTATATTGAACAGCGGATAATTCTTGTATACGAGTTTGAGAATTTGACTTCAAAGAAATCAAACAGAAGGAAAGTAATACTATTTTATGACGTAAATCCATACTTAAATCTAATATAAAGATAGTTGTTATTCCTGTATTTTAAAATAAGTGTTGCGATATAATAACATTCATAAAACGTTTTTTATGTATATTTAGTTCTCTAAATTATGTTTAATAATTAGATCATATTTTAATGGTTGGAATTAAAAATTAACACGGTGAAAAAAATTACTGTTATAATACTTATTGGTTTGGGCTTTGTTTTTATTTTGCCCAAGCAATCATCTCAATCGTGGGGATTTTATGGGCATAAACGCATTAATCGTATGGCAGTGTTTACATTGCCTCCCGAAATGGTAACGTTTTATAAAACTCATATTGAGTTTGTAACCAACCACGCAGTTGATCCTGATAAAAGACGCTATGGAGTAGAGGGAGAGGCGCCTCGCCATTATATTGACATTGATCATTATGGAGCACATGCTTTTGATAGTGTACCAAAATTTTGGAAAGCTGCCATTGCAAAATATACAGAAGACACATTAATGGCTTATGGCATTGTGCCTTGGCAAATCGAAAAGCATTACTATAAATTACTGAACGCTTTTAAAAACGAAAACCTTGATCAGATTTTAAGTTATAGTGCCGATTTAGGCCACTACATTGCTGATGCCCATGTGCCTTTGCATACCACTGAAAATTATAACGGACAATTAACTGGGCAAAGAGGAATACATGGTTTTTGGGAGAGTCGCATTCCTGAGCTAAAAGCAGAAGACTACGATTATTTTGTTGGAAGAGCAAAGTATATTGATTCTCCAATTAAATCAGCTTGGAAAATTGTTTACGATAGTCATATGGGGGTAGATAGTGTTTTGAAATTTGAAGCAGCGCTTAATAAAGAATTTCCTCAAGACAGGAAGTATGCTTATGAAAACAGAGGTAATTTAATGATGAAGGTTTACTCACTAGAATACACGAATCGTTATGATTTAATGATTAAAGGGCAAGTTGAACGCAGGATGCGTGAGAGTATCATTATGGTGGGAAGTTTGTGGTACACAGCATGGGTAAACGCAGGTAAACCTAACTTAGAAAAATTGGGACAAAAAGATATTAGCGATTCATTAAAGAAACAAATGGCGATTGAAGAACAATTGTACCTAGAACAAAAAATAAAAAATGCCAAAGGGCATGAAGATTAATGTCTATGATGTCACGATATTCAATACTTTTTTTGATATTTTGCGTTTTCAGTATTTCTACTAATGCCCAAAATGCCAATAATTTAAAGAAGATAGCCTATTACAACCAGCGTATAGAGAATTGTGAGTTAGAGGAAATTCCGGTAATTGCAGACTCAATTTTTAATTTTATTAAGCTTCACGAATCAGATAAAACAATTCCTGAACGCGACCTTCAATTATTAAAAGCTACAACTTATAATGATCTTGGCTACTATTTAAATGAATTAAATTTAAACGATAAAGGTTTAAAATATTATCAATTGGCCTACGATATACATAGTAAATGGAATTCGTTGGGTGGCATTGCTATTGCATTAAATAATATCGGAATGATATATAAAGATCAAGGCAATTTAAGAAAGGCTGCCGAATTTATATTTCGGTCTATTACATATAACGAGAAACTTGGAAACGTAGTTGAAATTTCGGCTGCATATGACAATCTTGGAAACATCTACTACATTCAAGATGAATTTGATCTCGCACAAAAGTTCTTTAAAAAGTCTTTAGAACTTTCAACTAAAAAGAATTACGAAAAGGAAATGGCTTTTGCTTTGAATAACATAGCGTCCACGTATGTTGTACAAGAAAAATATGACACGGCGTTGATGTGTTATGAGAAAAGTTTAATTATCAGAAAGAAACTTGGTAATGTGGCATTAGCACCTATTTATAATAATGTGGCGTTTATGCATCGACGTTTAGGACACCCGGATAAGGCAATGGAATATTATAACCTGGCAATAGAATCTGTTAAGACTGATAAAGATATTGGACTTGGGGCTAGCTATCTTGGCATGGCTAATATTTTTCGTGAGAGCGGAAAAAACGAGGAAGCATTTACCTATGCACAAAAAGCATATGCTTTATACAAAGAACTTAATGTGATGGAAAATATGGCAAATGCTTCCCTATTATTACATCAGTTATATGCAGAAAAAAAAGATTACGCAAACGCCTATTTTTTTCTAAAGCAATATTCGATAAATAGAGACAGCACAGAAAATCAAAAAAGTAAGAAAGCCATTTACAGGCAGCAGTTACAATTTGAATATGATAAAAAAGTATTTGCGGATAGCCTGAAAACTAATGAAGAGCGAAAGGTTGTTGATGCACAATTGCAACAAGAAAAAACGCAACGTTTTGCCTTGTATGGTGGTTTGATGTTGGTATTTTTATTTAGTGCATTTGTATTTAATCGTTTAAAAATTACTCAAAAGCAAAAAGCAATTATTGAAATAAAGGAGAAGGAAACAAATCATCAAAAGCGATTAGTAGAAGAAAAACAAAAAGAAATTATTGATTCTATTAATTATGCTAAGCGAATACAATCCACATTAATGGCTAGCGAAAGGAGCTTGTCTCAAAATTTGAAAGAACATTTTATATTATTTAAGCCAAAAGATATTGTAAGCGGCGATTTTTATTGGACAGCGCAACAAAATAATTTATTTTATTTGGCCTGCTGTGATAGCACGGGGCATGGGGTTCCGGGCGCATTTATGAGTTTACTTAATATTGGGTTTTTAGCAGAAGCAATTAAAGAAAAAAATATTTTGCAGCCGGGTGAAATCTTTAATTATGTTCGTGGACGTTTAGTAGAAACAATAAGCAACGAAGATCATAAAGATGGGTTTGATGGTATTATTTTATGCTTCGATCAAAATACAAATACAATAACCTACTCAGCGGCAAATAATAATCCGGTTCTGATCAGTTCTTCGCATTCAACCTTAGCGGGAGGTGATGGAAGGCCTGGAGATTTTGAACTCATTGATCTTCCTCATGATAAAATGCCTGTTGGCAAGGGTGAAAAAAATGAA
>SYEI01000059.1 GCA_005800865.1 Bacteroidota bacterium
AAAGTGGTTGTTATTTCAAGAGAATCGTATTTAAATGGACAAAAAAATGGAATGGAGTATGTTTATTTTCCGGATGGAGTTGTAAGCGAAGAACGAAAATATAAAATGGGAAAAATGGATGGCCCATTTAAATTATACTATGATAAAAATTTAGTAAAAAGTGAAGGCGTTTATGTGAATGGATTATTAGAAGGAAAAAACGCCTTTTATTATCCTGAAGGTAATATTACAGCGGCAGTAGGATATTATAAAAATGGAAAAAAAGTAGGTCCTTGGATTTATAGAGATAAAAAAGGAAAGGTAACTGAAAAAGAATTATTTAAACAAAATGGAGAACAAGCTTCTAAAAAAGAAACCGAGGAATTTTTTAATAAAAATAAGGCGGTAGATGAAAAGCCTAAAACAGTGGACACTAAAACAACAACAACAACAACTAAACCCAAAACTACCACTGCTAAACCAAAAGCAACCAAGTAGATTTAAATAATAAAAAAACTCTTAGCGACCTTAGCGAAAAAACTTAGCGACCTCTGCGTTTAAACAACAATATAAAATGAGTAAGCACGGAAAAGTATTAGTAGCAATGAGTGGTGGGATTGATAGTTCGGTTGCTGCTATGATGTTACATGAACAAGGTTACGAAGTAATTGGTATCACCATGAAAACATGGGACTACGAATCTTCTGGTAGTAGTAAAAAAGAAACCGGTTGTTGTAGTTTAGATAGCATTAATGATGCGCGTTCGATGGCCGTTACTTTCGGTTTTCCACATTATATTTTAGATATACGTGGAGAATTTGGAGATCATATCATCAATAATTTTGTTGAAGAATATTTAGCAGGTCGAACTCCAAACCCATGTGTGTTATGTAATACACATATAAAATGGGAAGCTTTGTTAAAACGTGCCGATATGTTGGATTGCGAATTTATTGCAACCGGACATTATGCCCAAGTTCGTGAAGAAAATAATCGTAAAGTTATTTTTAAAGGTGTAGATCAAACAAAAGACCAAACCTATGTGCTTTGGGGATTAGGACAAGAGAGTTTACAACGCACGATGTTTCCTTTAGGAAAATATAAGAAGCCCGAAATTAAGCAAATGGCAAAAGATGCTGGCTTTTTAGATTTAGCCAATAAAAGTGAAAGTTATGACATTTGCTTTGTACCAGACAATGACTATCGCGCCTTTTTAAAGCACAGATTGCCTAATTTAGAAGCAAGTGTAGAAGGTGGAGATTATATTTTTAAAGGAAAAAAAGTCGGCAAACATCGTGGTTATCCCTTTTATACTATCGGGCAACGTAAGGGTTTGGATATAGCAATGGGTGATCCCGTTTTTGTAAAAGAAATTATTCCAGAAACGAATACAGTAGTGTTAGGTGATTTAGAGGACTTAAAAGAAATGGAAATTAATGTTCGTGATTTTAATTTAATTAAGTATGAAACATTACCGCAAGATTATGTTGCTTTAACTAAAATCCGTTACAAAGATGCTGGGCGTTTAAGTACGATCAATACAGTCGACAATAAATTAAATATTATTTTTCATGAAGCTGCAAGTGGAGTAGCTCCAGGGCAAAGCGCTGTTATTTATGAAGGAGATGATTTAATTGGCGGAGGTTTTATTGATAGAAAACCAATTGTTTTTCAGTAATATAAATTGAAATATAAAAAGAAAGGCTCATCCATTTGATGAGCCTTTCTTTTTTTGAAAGAAGTAAAAAAATTATTCTTTTATAAATCTTGTAATCGCTGTACCTTTTTCTGTTTTAATTTTTAAAATATATATTCCTGAAGATAGTTGTTCAACAGAAAACGTATTTGTGTTTTCTGTTTGTACTAATGCTCCTAAACTATTATAGATAGTTACGGTTTGTGTGGTTTCATCTGTTTTAATAGTTAAATGCGAGGTTGCAGGATTTGGATAAACTACTCCGTTTGTTTTTCCTAATACTTCATTTAAACCAGTAACCGTATTTGGTAAATTGTACAAAGTAGAAACTTCTGTTCCAGTTAAAGGTTTGTTGTAAATATGTAAATCATCAAAATAAGCATCTAATCTTTGTGTATTAACACAGATAGTGCCGTCGCTTTTTAAATAAGCGCCAACTCCAATACATGCAGTTGCATCTATAAAACCTGAACTAATACCTGCACCAGCTGTTGAAACTTGCGTCAAAGGTTGTAAATTGTTGTTTACATAAATTTGATATTTGCTGTTTCCTGTAAGAGCGGCATCATATGTAAGTACTACATGGTACCATTGCCCAGTAGTGCAGGTAACATTATTCGCTGCCAATACTACAAAATTTCCAGCGCTTACAGAACTATAAGAAGTAATTTCAAATTGTGCCGTTGTATTTAAACGAAATAAAAATTGTCTATCGTTTCCACTACATCCTGCATCAGCTGATTTTCCTAGTAGAATTTGCTGTGTAGAGGTTATTGTTTTGAAATTAACCCAAAAGGAGTAGCTTATCTTTCCTGCAGTTCCAGCTGCAAAACCGTCATAACTATCATATAAATTTAAATGCGTACTATTTATTGTTACATCTAATGCTTTACCTGTATTTCCAAATCTATCTGTTGCAAAGTTTACACCTGTGCCAACTGCATCATTGTTGCTTACCTCATCTAATGTCGCACCTGTATCAAAGGAGTATTTAGAAACTAAACCGTTCACAATAGGGTTTGGTGCATTGTAAAGACTCGTAACTTCAGTAGGAGTTAATTTTCTGTTGAATAATTGAACATCATCAATTGCGCCATTAAAAAGCCTAGTACCACTTTGTGATCCGATACTTAAAGCAGTTGACGATGTACTGTTAATTGAATTAAAAGTGGCGTCTACTACATCTACGTCTAAAACTCCATTAACATAGGTTTGATGTCTGCCCGTATTATCCCAAGTTGCAACGATGTGATACCAAGTATTGGCTACTAAACTTATTGTTCCTGTATGTCCGGCTGCAGAAAAACCAGGTTTTCCAATTGCTATGAATGTTTTGTTCCCGTTTATCATGAAAAGGTATTGATCAGTACTTGCATTTCCAGTCCATTTTGCTACAATAGCTTTTTGCCCGCTTACATTGGCTAGTTTTACCCAAGAAGAAATGGTTAGGCCAGTAGTTACATTTGCTTTAGCAGGTGAGCCTAAAGAAATAGTAGAGGCTCCACTAAAATTGGCTGCGGCAGCAGGATTATTAAATCGGTCGGCTACATAAGTTACACTGGTTGAAGTACCAAATGCTTTTGGTAATATACCATCTTGCTCATTGCAGGCGTTAAAGTTGTAATCAGCTAACAATCCACTTGTTACCTGTGAAAAGGATATGGAACTTGTTAATAGAAGGGAGGCAAAAAGTAGAATTTTTTTCATTTTGTAAGTATTTATAGATTTAATACAAATAAATCACATAAATGCGTTTTTTTTATTTAAAGTTCAGCAACAGCTATTTTTGGTTTATTAACGGACAAAAAAAGAGAGGTCATCCATTATGACGACCTCTCTTTTAGTAGTTTAAAGAAGAGTTATTCTTTAATAAAACGAATAGTTTGAGTTCCCTTTTCTGTTTTAACTTTTAAGATATATAATCCTGAAGATAATTGCTCAACAGAAAATACATTTGTTTTTTCTGTTTGAACTAAAGCCCCTAAGCTATTGTAGATAGAAATAGTTTGGATTTCTTCATCTAACTTAATATTTATTATTGTATTTGTAGGGTTTGGATAAAGAGTCACGTTAAACTCATCATTTAATTCGGCAATACCTACAGTTGTAGAGCTTAGTTTAAGCACGAAGACATCATTACTGCCTTGTGGAGTTAAATTAGATACACCAGCGTTAGGATCAAAATCAGCAGTATTATCATAAAATCCAGAAGTATAAATGTTACCATTTGCGTCAGTTGTTATTCTAGAACCAAAAATATTTGTCGAAGAACTTCCTATTGTTTTTGCTGAAATAAAATTACCCATTGCATCTAATTTACTTATAAAAGCATCGTAAGTTCCAATCGGAGATATTGACGTTGTGCCCACTCCAGGATCAAAATCTACAGTCCCATCAATATATCCTGTTGTGTATATATTCCCTGTCACATCTATGGTAATGTCAGCACTTTCAGGATAACCAGTTCCTCCTCCAAAAGTTTTTGCGAAAACAAAATTCCCAGAAGCATCTAATTTACTTATAAAAATATCGTAAATGCCTATTGGACTTAGTGTATAAGTTGTTGTACTTGGATCAAAATCGATTGTGCCCGAATTAGCACCAGTTAAATAAACGTTTCCAAAAGCATCGGTAGTCATACCTGATGGAGTATCAGTTCCTGACCCACCTATTTGTTTTGTCCATATAAAATTGCCACTCGCATCTAGTTTGCTTACAAATATATCTACAGAAGTAAATGCTGTTAACGTGTATGTTGTTGCTCCTGGGTCAAAGTCAAGTGTTCCATTAAAATAGCCCGATGTATATACATTTCCTGAAGCATCTAAAGCTATTCGGGTTGAATTTAAATTGGTTGTAGTTGCTGAGCCAATACTTTTAGCCCATACAAAATCGCCGTTCCCATCTAATTTGCTTACATAAATATCATTAGCACCTATTGCACTTATTGTAGATGTTGCAACACCAGGGTCAAAATCGCAAGTGCCACCAAAATAGCCTGTTGTATAAATATTATTTGTTGCATCCATTGTCATATCAATACCACTTTGATTTCCTACTCCACCCATTTGTTTTGCCCAAATAAAATTACCATTGGCATCCCATTTACTTACAAAAATATCAAAACCACTTGGCGAGTTTAAGTTAAAGGTTCCTGCATTGGGGTCAAAATCAACTGTGCTATCAAAATTACCGGCTAAAAAAATATTTCCTAGAGCATCAATTTTAATACTATTTACAGTTTCATTATATAATCCTCCAATTTGTTTAGCCCAAACAAAGTTTCCGTTTATATCTAGCTTAGTTACAAAAACATCGTTAGGTCCAATTGGGGTTAAACTAAAAACTCCTACTCCTGGATCAAAATCTGCTGGACCATCAAATTTACCTGCTGTATATACATTGCCAGCCGCATCTACAGCACTAGCATTAATATGATCGTTTGATGTTCCACCCAAACTTTTTACCCAAGTAAAATTTTGAGCATTTAAAGTACTTACAAAAGTTGTCGACATAAAAAATGCGCTTAATAGAATAGCTGTTTTTTTGAAATGTAAAAATTTTATCATCTTTTTAGAATAAGGGTTATTATATATTAAAACAAATTAAGCAAGAAAAAACCCGCGCTTGAAAAGTAGTTCAGCAATAGTCATTTTTGGTTTATTAACAGACAAAAAAAGAGAGGTCATCCATTAAGACGGCCTCTCTTTTAGTAGTTTAAAGAAGAATTATTCTTTTATAAAACGAATTGTTTGAGTTCCTTTTTCTGTTTTAACTTTTAAGATATATAAACCTGAAGATAATTGCTCAACAGAAAATACATTTGTTTTTTCTGTTTGTACTAAAGCACCTAAACTATTATAAACAGATATAGTTTGGATTTCTTCATCTGTTTTTACAGTTAAGTTTGTTGAACTTGGATTCGGGAAAATACTTAGTTCGTTAGTTAAGTTTGATAATTGATTAATGTCTGTGCACAAACTTACACTTTGAGTAATGACTGCATTATTTTCACAACCGTTTGCATCTGTACCAGTAACCGTGTAATTTGTTGTTACTGTTGGTGACACTGCAATACCTGTTCCGGTAGCGCTCGTGTTCCATGTATAA
Organism: Bacteroidota bacterium; assembly: GCA_005800865.1. Lineage (GTDB taxonomy): Bacteria > Bacteroidota > Bacteroidia > B-17B0 > Aurantibacillaceae > UBA4416. The sequence continues at coordinate 5,786 of SYEI01000059.1, forward strand.
GAAATTGACGTGCCACTTGCTGTTAAGCTTGCCGATTCACCAGCGCATATCAAAGCATCATCTGATGTAGCAGTGATGGTTGGCAATGAGTTAACTGTTACACTTGATGTAGCAAATGTTGATGAGATACATCCTACCGAACTAGTACCAACAACTGTGTAGCTAATATTTGCTGTCGGTGTTTTTACAGAGCCTCCACCTTGAATGGTATAAGTATTTGCTCCACTAGGTGTAATGGTAAATGAATTTCCTGAACAAATTGATCCACTATTAACAGCAATGGTTGGATTAGGTGCAATAGTAATAGTGATTAAATCAGTCATTTCTAAGTTGCAAACTGGCGCTCCGCAATCTACTTTGCCAACAATCCAATCTGTGTTAGGGTCCATTCCCGACATAGCGCCAACTTCTCCTGTAACTAAATCAGTCACTGTACTTCCTATGTTTTCATTTAGTTTGAAATAATTTCTTAAACCACTTTCGTTACCCATTAAACAGTTATTCATATTTCCTGAAATTTCTGATTGAGTTCTAGCAGTGTTCCAAATTCTAACCTCATCCATCTTTCCATTAAAATATTCTGCTGTTGCAATTGTAGGATCTTCGCCTATTGTAAGCTTGTTAGTGCAACTTGGTATAGAAGTAAATGGAGCAGTACTTGTAGAAATAGCAGTGCCATTTAAATATAATGTTGTTACACCATTGTTAAAAGTTCCAGCAACATGATTCCACGCATTAAGCGTTAAAACATTCGCAACACTTAATTGATGAAGCGTGTTCCCAGAACCTTCAACTACAAATCTTAATCCTCGACCGTTATTTGTAGTATTATAAGTATCTAGAATGATTTCTCCGCTTTGAGCCGCATTAGCGAAATAATTAGAAACTATTCGTTTGTATGTTGTAGCTCTAGGAAAAATCCAAGCTTCTACCGTTAATGAATTTGTAGCTAGCGATGTTATATTTGTTGTAATAACGTCATTTGTTCCGTCAAAATCCAAACCGTAATTACCGCCTCCTTGAGTTTCTGCATAAACATTAAATGTAGTATTTGTCGTTAGTGGACCAGTATCAAAAGATAGAGCACCTCCTGTTCCAGTAACTGGACTTCCGATGACATTATTATTTGCATCATCTCTCAAGTAATATTTTATCCCATTGTTAGAAGAACTAGTTGTAATAGTAGCACTATTTCCTGAGCAAACATTATTTTGTGTACCACTAATCGTTTCATTGTTAATAGCAGGTAATATTGTAACGTTTGCAGTTGTAGATGCGGTATTACTTCCACTATCAATAGCTGTAAGTGTAACAGTATTCATACCTATGTTCGAACAGTCGAAAAAAGTTTTGCTTAAACTAAGTGCTGGCGTTCCGCAATCAGATGATGAACCATTATTTATATTCGCTGGAGTAATATTAACGAGTCCACTATTGTTTAATTGAACCGTGTAATTTTGAGCAACAGCAGTTACCGAAGTGCTAATACAAGCGCTATTGTAGGTTAAATTATCGATAGAAAGATATGGATTTAAGGCGCTTTGAGATATCGATAGAGCAATGAATTGTTGATTTCCTGTGTAGGTAGAAAGATCTACAATATGATGAGCGTAGACAATAAATCCTCCCGATTGAGCCATAGGAACAGGATGTGATTTAATAAGTTGAAAAGTACTCATCGCTCCTGCGCTTTGATTGGATACAGTTCCTATTAGCAATTGTATAGTGGGGTTTGAATTAGTGGTGTTTCTAATATCAAACTCTAAAATTCCCTTTGCATTATCAGTCATTGGCAAAATAATAGTTTTACTGCCACCAGTAGCGAAAGTGGAAAGATTAACGACTCCAGAGCCATAAGCAGCACCAATAGGAAACCAACAAGAGGGCGGAGGAGCGTTGAAGTTTTCTGTTATTGAATTTACGGGAGTTAAACACTGTGCATTAATTTTACCTGCTAATAATGTAATTAAGATGATTAGTAAATGTTTTCTCATATTTATTTGTTTTATATCAAACAAACATATATCAAAAAATACTGAAAATTTTTGAGAGTTCAGCAAAAGCCAATTGAGTTCATTAATGGATAAACTTAGGCAGAAAGGGCCTCTTCAAACTCTGCTTTTTTGTATTTGGAAAGCTTGGTTGTTAAACCATTAGAGAGTTGAATGCTTAAATCGGATTTTGAATACTGCTTAATAAATTTTTTGTTAACTAGCCATGATTTATGCACCCTAAAAAAATCAGGCACACTCTCTAAAACGGTTTCAAAATGCTTCAAGTTTTTGCTGGCAATATATGTTTTTTCAGTAGTATGAATCGTGCAATATGATTCTTGGGCTTCAATGGCAATAATGCTTTCGATACTCACTATGTTTTGCTGACCTTTATCGCTAATTACTATATTTTTGAGCTGCTTATTTTCAAGTGTATTGCTCAATAAGGATAAGCGTTGCGATTGTTGCTCTATATTGCGTTGCTGAACCACTCTTGCTACAGCATTTTTTAAACGTTCAATATCAATAGGCTTTAATAAATAATCGATGGCAGCTATTTCAAAGGCACGGATAGCGTATTGGTCATAAGCCGTCACAAAAATAATTTCAAAATTGATGTCTTTAAAAAAAGTAACGATTTCAAACCCCGAATAATTAGGCATCTCAATATCTAAAAACACTAAGTCGGGTTGCTCTTTATTAATTACATCAACGGCTTGCAACACATGGTTGCATTTGGCAATTAACTCAACATCAGGACAAAAACGCAGCAATAAATTTTCAAGCACGTCTCTTGCACCTTCTTCATCATCTACCAATATGGCCCTAATTTTTTTCATGACGTCAAACGTACTATTCGTTTTTTTAATATTTGCTATCAAATTTATGAATCATCTAATTTTATTTAGCAATGGCTAAAATTTATGTTTGATTGGAATGGATAGAATCACTTTGGTTCCTATAGCTTCATTATTCTCATATAAATCTTCGTATTTATAGCCAAAGTCTCCTTCAAATACATTACTTAAAATTTCAAAGCGTTTATGAATGGCTTTTCCCGAAAAGGATTCGTGCTCCGATCGTTGCCTTAATTTAATAGCTTTTGATTTTTCTCTGCCAATTCCATTATCTGATATTGTACAAATTAGAGTTTCGTTTAACTCAAAAGTTATTTTTAAATTCTTTTGTCCTTCTTTATGCAATAAACCGTGTATTAAAGAGTTTTCGATAAAAGGTTGAATTAATAATGGAGGTAGCATAATGTCTTCCACATTTTTAATATCAATGATATAGTTTAACTCTTTTTTAAAGCGTAATTTTTCGAGAGATAAATACAATTCCAATAATTTTATTTCTTGGTCAAAATCAATAAAATCTTTTTCTGAATAACTTAAGGTTCTGCGCACTAAGTTCGAAAATGTGGTAATATAAGAGTAGGAATGTTCTACATCGCCTTTTAAAATTAAATCCTGAATCGAATTCAATGAATTAAAAATAAAATGCGGATTCATTTGCGATTGAATGGCGGTTAATTTGGAAGCATTTAACTCATTGATTTGCTGAGATTTTTTTCGTTGTATATTTAATTGCCAGCGATATATTAATAATACTATTCCTAAAAATAAAATAATGACAAACGCAATAAACCACCAGCGTGCATAAAAAGGAGCGTCAATTGTAAAGGAGTAGGAGACAGGTTCGCTAAATACACCTTGGTTTTCAACTTTAAAATAAAATGTATAGTTACCTGGTGCCAATGCAGAGTAAGTAATTTGATTCGATTCGTAATTATTAATATTCCAATTTAAATCATATCCTTCTAGCTTGTAGTAATAATGCATGCTTTCGTGGTTACGCAATGTAGTTGACGAAAAGATAAATTGTATTTTACGTTGGTTACTATTTAAAGCCCTTGTTTGAAATGGATTAATTAATTCGTCGTTTACTAAAATATGATTTAAACGAATAAATGGTTTTTGAAGAGTTGTTTTGTTGTAATTTAAATTAATAGGTTGTACACCTCCACTATGGCTTACCCATAGTTGGTTTTGATGAAAAGTAAAATCAATAATTCTTTTAGATGAAAACCCAAAAACTGAATGTAAGGCTTTTAATAATTTTCCATTCATGTCAAACTGAAATAAACCATTGGATGATTTGGCAATAATTGTGTTTTGATGAATGCTTATTTTTTTAAGAATCTCTTCTTGATTATTTATAATAGGATGAATCACATTGACTATTTTGCCATGTTGTATTATTAAAATACCATTGGCTTTGGTGGTAGCGTATATACGACCATTATAAAAATGTAGGTAATTGGGATAAATGACTTTTTTATTAATGAGTAAGGGCTTGATATTTCCATCAGGAAAAATGGTAAATAAACCATTAGCTGTAGAAGCATATAGACAATGATCTTCAGGATTATATTCTATCGAATAAATTCTGAAATCAACACCTTTTAATAATTGTGTATTAAATGTTTTGATGCCATCGCTTTCAACTTTCATAACACCTCTGTTTGTTCCAAGATAAATGAGATTATCAGAAAGTATAACGGCGTCTTTTAAAGAAGCTTGTATAATATTGTTGATGGTTTATGTTTTTTTATTGTAAACTTTAATACTACCGTTATCAAAAACTATTAAGTTGCTCGTATGGTTACCATATATGGCTTCAATAGGACGTTTCCCTTCAGTGTTAATAGTAAACAATTTGTTATTAAGGTAGTTCATGAGCGTACCTTTAGAAGTTCCAATCATTAAACCAAAAAGCGAATCTGAATACAAGGCATTTGCAGGATCTTCTTTAAAGGTGTGACTCACATCAGGTACTTTAGTATCAGGAATAACGATGACTCCTTTATCAAATGTGCTGAGTAAAATGTTTCCTTCTTTATCTTTATAGATATCCGAAATAAAATAATCTCCGTAATAAATAGGATAGTTTTCGGTGGTGATTTTCTTATCAATTAAAGCTGTACCTGGTAAAGTTCCTGTAACCCAAATAATACCTTCTGTTTCGTAGATCCTCTCCGACTGACTTCTTTCAAATATTGCATTTTTGGGTAATTGATTTAATTCAAATGTTGAAGCATTGAAACTATAGAGTTCTTTTGTTCTTAAATCGAGAGCATAGTTACTGAAAAACTTAAGTACGCTTTCGGTGTTAAGGCTACCAGATAAAAAGTGTAACTTGTTTTTTTTGAATACACCTTTCTCATAAACTAAAACAGAATCAATACCACTTAAATGAAATTGAATGCCATTGTTCTTGGTTAAAAATGCTGAACTTAAATAGTAAAGTGAAGCTGGGTATTGTAATACCTTTTTTCCGTTTTTATTTAATACCACAATTTGTTTGGCGCCAATTACTAAGTTGTCATCATCTGCAACAGTTAAACTAATATCAGAACTGCTTTCATCAGCTTTGAGTTCGTAAAATAAGGAACAACTTTTATTTTTAATTTGAAATATTTGATTGTTAAGGTTGTGGCAATAAATAGTGCCCTCGCGATTCATTGTAAAGTTGAAAACAGAACTCCCTTTAGCTTCATCACATTCTATTTTATTGTAATAATAGTAATCAAAATAATAAAGCCCTTCGTTGGTAGCAAACCAATAGTTTAAATCTTTATCCTGTATCACATCGTATATTTGAACGCCTCTAAACTGTTCTTCGCCAAATATAAAATGGGCAGGTTGCTGCGCTTTTGTATTGATAAATGAAAAGCATATCACAAAAAGTAATATAACTTTTGTGCTCACAAAGTTGCTTGATATGTTTTGTGCATTTTTGATAGTAACCAAATGTACAAAAAAATTAAAAGGGTTTATCCGAATGTGAAGTAGGGCGTGTTAGGGGTTAGGTTATTATTCAAATACTTCTTCTACGCCAACCTTGTCAAATGTTGCTTCTGAAAACACAGTTGTCATTTTGTATTCTGGTAATTTATTATGAAAAGCTTGGTAAATAGTTATTGTCTTTTCTTTTATTTCTTGGAGATATAGTGCGCTGTAACTTTGTTTACTTATATAAAATTCATTGGCGTTTAGGTCGCACACAATTATTCTAAAGTCTCGCTTAGTTCCACCGAATGAAAATAGTCCAAATACTTTTTTTGGTTTTGTTGTATAAAAGCGATTTAAAACTAGATAGTTATTGTCTACCGAGATTAGATAGTTGTCAACTAAAAACCTATGTTTTAGTTTTTTGTCAAACAAATAACAATTTGCTAGGTATGGTCCAGACATACCAAAAGATTCTTGTTCGTCCGTGTATTTTATTTTTGCTGGTCTTTCCATAACTTACCCCTAACGTTTTCGCGGTTTGCTTCAGGCCGTTTTGGAACCGTTGTCTACCGAAATGTTAGTTTAAAGATACAATGTTGCTAGGCAATTGCAAAGAAAAAATTAAAAAAGTTTCTACCGCTTTTGCAATTGCTTTGATGTCTGCAAGGCTTGAGCAAACCGTGTGTTAGCAGTTCGGCGGCTTATTTAGTTGTAGTTAGTTTAAGTGTCCGCATACACAGAAACAAATTATGCTAAATATTTTGCCTTACTGTTTTTAAAATTTGGTTTGGTGTCGCAACGAAAACAAATACGTTTGTCAGCACGCAGTTTTGTCTGCGGTTAGGTCGATACGTTTTGTGAGTTCTGCGGTTAGGTCAACCGAGTTTAGTGAGGTCGAAACGTTTAGTTGATAATTTTGTTTTGTAGATGTCGCCACGAAACAGGAAAATAAATTTGTCTGAAAATGAAGTTTGATGTCGAAAGTGAAGTTTCTCGGTACTTGTCAGCCGCTGACTGCTAACCTACTTATACATCTCATAAAACTAAACATATATAACATAGGGTAGCGATATTTGTATAGTTTTTTAGCGTTATTTTATAAAGATACAATTTAGATTCAATGATTTTTGGGCTTTTTTCTGAGGGGCTAGCACCTTCAATTTGGTAGAATTTTTGTAGAAACAGATTTAGATAAGATATTGTTAATAAATGCTTTACCTAAACTTTATACAATCAATAAAATAGTATAATTTTATAATACAAATTTTTAAGCATGAAAAAACTAAATCGTTTTGCCGCACTTTTTTTTGTCTCTTTATCTCTTACTTCATTTTCGCAAATAGGTAATGGTGGTTTTAAAATAAATGAAAATGGCGATCCTTTGCCAGATGTTTTATTGAATTTTGATGCTATTTTTGATAATACCAAAGTAGAATTAACTTGGTCTTCAGACACAGAAAATAACAACAATTTCTTTACTATAGAAAAATCTAAAGATGCTACTAATTTTGAAGAAGTAACATCCATTAAAGGTTTTGGAAATCATAGCAATATCATGAGTTATTTTGATGTAGATTATACTCCGTATGAAGGAATTTCTTTTTACCGTTTAAAACAAACAGATGCTAAAGGAAAGGTATTGTCTTCTCGTTTAGTATCTATCAATAATAAAATTTCAACTAATAATTTATCGATGAATCAAAGTGCTGTTTATGATAATCCAGCTAGTTTAATGGGTTCTGAGAATAAAGAAGTATTAGTTGTTTTAAGAAACGAAAAAGGGGAAGAGAGTTATTCTAAAGTAGTGATCGACGATAAATATAATGTGCTTTCTTCTGATAATACAAGTAAGTTAGATAATGGTACTTATACCGTTGTTGCTTCTTCTGATAATAGATTATATAGCCAAAAGTTGGTGGTAAGATAGTCTGTTTTACTTTCTTTGCCTACCATGCAAAGAAAAGACTCTAATTTAGTTTTATTTTCTTCTGTTCTTTTTTCTTGAAAAAAAGAACCAAAAAATTCAAGGTAATTAGCCAACCCCCAGTTTCTCCGTAGAAACTTCCCTGAATGGGACTTCCCTC
>SYEI01000060.1 GCA_005800865.1 Bacteroidota bacterium
AATTTACTACAGCAATTGTAGAAACTCGGACAGTTAAACTAACCTTTTTGTGCTTTCGCAGTGGTAAAGTCTGCAATTATAGCTTAATCTAGTCTTTGGCAAATCTGGTGCATGATCGATGCCTGTCCTAGTCCAGTCAAATGTTCCTACAACAATGTGAATTTTTTTTATTGATTTAATATTAAGGTAATATACGCTTGACATTAACCTTATATGTGCATCGTTTTTTTGCGGCGTAAAATTTAATGTGATGATGTTTAAAAAATATATAGTTACTTCTGCCTTGTTCTTACTAACAATTGTATCTCAAGCACAAACTGGAAAAATAATTGGAAAAATAGTGGATGCCAAAACAGGGGAAACTCTTCCGGGTGCAACCGTATTAATTGAAGGAACAACCAAAGGCGCTTCGAGTGATTTTGATGGTAATTTTTCGTTAGGAGGATTACAACCTGGAAAATATACTATCATTGCAAGTTATATTACTTATGATAATAAGAAATTTGTTGATGTTGTAGTAAAAGCAAATGATGTTACAGAATTTAATATTACCCTAGACCAATCAAGTTCACAAACATTAGGCGAAGTAGTAGTGCAAGCAGAAATGAATAAGGAAAACACCAACACTTTATTTGTAATGCAAAAAAACAATGCAAGTGTAAGTGATGGTATATCTTCTGAAAGCATTAAAAAAACACCAGATAGAAGCACGAGTGATGTTTTAAAACGCGTGAGTGGCGCAAGTATACAGGATAATAAATTTGCTATTATTAGAGGTATGAGCGACCGATACAATGCTGCTTACTTAAATGGCTCGCCTCTTCCAAGTTCTGAAAGTGATAGAAGAGCCTTCGCTTTTGATATTTTTCCTTCTGGTATCTTAGATAACTTAGTTATTATTAAAACCGCAACTCCTGAATTACCAGGCGATTTTGCAGGTGGTATCATATTAATTAACACAAAAAATATTCCTGAAAAAAACAGTACCAGTGTATCTATCTCAGGTGGCTATAATGCATTAACTACATTTAAAAATTTTAAAACATACGAGGGTGGTAAAACAGACTGGTTAGGATTAGACGATGGCGCAAGACAGTTACCTGGTGATATTCCATCCACAAAAGAATTCAGTGAGATAAAAATAAACACTGAAAAAATTGAACAAGCAAAAAAAATAAATTACGATTGGGCTTTGCAAAATAAAACGGCCTTACCAAACCTGAATTTATTAATAACTCAAGCGAATGTGTTTAAATTATTTAAGAAAGATTTTGGAAGCATTGTTGCTGTTACTTATAATAATTCAAATAGCACAACTATATCAGACAGACGTGAATTTAATGAACAGGGTGTAACTGTTAGGAAAATTAGAGATTTTAAAGACACAATTTACAGTAACAATATTTTAACTAGCTTATTATGGAATTTATCATACAAACTAAACGACAATAATCAAATTGGATTGAAGAATTTATACTCCATTAATTCAGACGACAAAGTATTAGTGAGAAAAGGAATATATGATGCTGAGGATGTTAATGCTCCTGGCTGGCAAAAATCGAATATGCGTTTTTTTACACAAAATAATATTTACTCAGGGCAGATAAATGGCGATCACTACATCCCTAAAGGTAAAATAAAATTGAAGTGGATTGGTGGCTTAAGTGATATTGTAAGGGATATACCAAACTTAAGAAGAATGGTATATCAAAAAAATAGTGCTTCTGAATCAGATTCGGTGCAATATGCGGCTCAAATACTAGGTGATGCAGTTGGTCCAACAAGTTCTGGTTCTATGTTTTTTGCAAAAACTAACGAGCGTATCTATAGCATTAAATACGATATGTCAAAAGCTTTAGAGACTAAAAATACCAAACACGAAATAAAAATAGGAGGGTTCAATCAATACAGAAGCAGAGAATTTGCCGCAAGATTATTAGGTTATACTTGGTATCAAAAAGGCAGTACAATAAAACCAAATTTAGATTTAACTTTATTACCAGAAGATCAAATTTTTAACTCAAGCAATATTGGAATTACTGATGGTCCTGGAAATAAAGATGGAGGCTTTAAGTTAAGTGAATCAACTACGTATATTGATTCATACCAAGCTTCTTCAGTTTTGAATGCGGGATATTTGCAAGTAGATTCTCGTCTTTTTGATAAATTACGTTTCATCTATGGTTTACGTGCCGAATATTATATGCAAACGATTAATACACTGGATACAAAATTTAATAAATTAACCAAAGACACGGCTGTTATTGATTTTTTACCTTCTATCAATGCTGTGTGGTCGATTAACGAAAGAGCTAACGTCAGAGCGGCTTATTATAGAACGGTTAACCGCCCTGAATTTAGAGAATTGGCTCCATTTAATTTTTATGATTTTGTAACCGATTATCAAACTTCGGGTAACGATACTCTTAAAAGAGCCACTATCAATAATTATGATTTACGTTTTGAATATTATCCTAAAAGACCTGGGCAAATTTTATCTGTGTCAGTTTTCTATAAAGACTTAACTAATGCTATCGAACAAATTGCAGGTAATGGTCAAGTACGTTCTATTAATTACGCCAATGTAGCAAAAGCAACCAATATGGGCGCTGAGTTAGAATACCGTGTTTTATTAGCAACAATTTTCAGAAATGATTCTTCCAAATTTTTAAATGGAACTACTTTGTTTACTAACTTATCTTATGTAAAATCAGATGTGGATGTATCAAAACTTTATGGAGTTGAAGCAAGACCTTTACAAGGGCAAAGTCCTTTTATTATGAATGCTGGTATTCAATATTTGGATAGTAAATATGATTTTGGGGTGAGTATTTCTTATAACTATGTTGGTAAACGTATATTTATTGTTGGTAATGAAGACGAACCTAATATTTGGGAAAATCCACGTCATGTATTAGATTTACAATTATCAAAAACATTTAAAGATAAAATAGAATTAAAATTAAATGTGAGAGATGCCTTAGCTCAAAATTTAATATTTTATCAAGACCTAAATAAAAACGGAAAATTCGATAAAACTTCTTTAACGGATAATAAAGAATTTCAACATGCTTCAACAAGCGACAATGTGATGGTAAATACTCGATTGGCACCAACCATTAGTATATCTGTCGGTTATAAAATAAAATAAATAAAACGCTCGTTAATCAACGAGCGTTTTTTATTTCCCTTAATTGCTTTGGCTCAACATTAATTATATGTTAAGTAAACCTAAAATTACTTTACATAAACTTAAGGTATAAGTAAGTATATCGTAAACTCATGTTAATCTAAAGCTAAGGTTGTACTCGTTAATTTGCACCGTAAAAACAAAAACACTTTAAACAATTAAATAAAACAACATGAAAAAAATCTACACATTAGCAACAGCAGCACTATTAAGCGCAACTGCTATTGCACAAACTCCATTTTGGACCTCAACTTCTTATAAAGGAGCATTTCCAGTTACTGATGGTTTAACTGGAACTACATCAAATAACTGGACAGCAGGTTGGACAAACTGGGATCCAGAAAATGCAGTTTATCCTGCAGCTACAACAACAATATCTGCAAATATTACTACTAACACTACTTGGACTTCTGGTAATACGTATTTATTAGTTGGTAATATTGCAGTAACTAATAATGCGGTATTAACAATTCAACCAGGAACAGTAATTAGAGGTGATAAAAACACTAAAGCATGTTTAATTATTACTAAGGGAGCACAAATTAATGCAGTTGGAACTGTAACTAATCCTATTATTTTCACATCTAACGAAGAGCCTTCAGGAAACGGAAGATCAGCTGCTGATTGGGGTGGAGTTGTACTATTAGGAAACGGTATCATTAATACGCCTTGTTCTACTTGTGGAACTAGTCCAAATTCTAACTTCATTGAAGGATTTGCAACTCAATTTCCAGAAATAGCTTATGGTGGAAACAATAACACTGAAAGTTCTGGAACAATGTCTTACTGCCGTATTGAATTTGCTGGTGTAGCTTTGTCTGCAACTCCAAACTCTGAGTTAAATAGTTTAACAATGGGTGGTGTTGGTTCAGGAACACAAATCGATCATATTCAATCTTCATTTGGTGGAGACGATGCATTTGAATGGTTTGGTGGGGCAGTTGATGCTAAATACTTAATTGCATTCAGAGGTTTAGATGATGATTTTGATACAGATTACGGTTACGCAGGTCGTATTCAATTTGGATTAGTGGTTAGAGATAAAGATGTTTCTGATGCTGCTGGTGATTCTAACGGTTTTGAATCTGATAACTCTGGTGGTACTGGTTTAAATAGATTGCCAATTACAAAAGCAATTTTTTCTAATATGACTGTAATAGGGCCAAAAAGAGATGGAAATACAGCTTTACCAGTTGGTGAAAAATTTGAAAGAGGTATTTTCACAAGAAGAAATACTGCAATTTCTATTCACAACTCTATTATTGTAGGATGGGAAAAAGGATGGCATGTATCTGGCGCTCCTACATTTGATAACTATAATGCTAACACTAATATGGATTCTTTAGGTTTAGTTCAAAACACACTTATTGCTAGTAACTTATTTCCTAAATTTGTTCATGATGCTGGTGGAGCTAATGCTACATGGTATAATGCTTATGCTGGAACGAACTCAATTGATACTACAAAAACAGTAGCGCAAATTGCTTTTGTAAATGCATTTCCAACTAACTTACAAGACAATAGTGACTTCCGTTTATCAGCAGCATCATCTGCATCAACTGGTGCAAGTTTTTCAGGCCCTCAATTTAATGGTCAAGTACAAGGTTTAAATGATTTAGTAAGTTCAAAAATAAATTCATTCGTTTTATACCCAAATCCTGCAACAGCTAACACTACTATTTC
>SYEI01000061.1 GCA_005800865.1 Bacteroidota bacterium
AAACTACTGCATTGCAGCTATTTGGTTAGCCAATGGTTTGTTTTGCAAGGTGTTTAATTTAGTTCCAAGACATCAGCAAATTGTAGCTAGTATTTTAGGAGATCATTACGCACGACCTTTAACTATTTTAATTGGCATTTCCGAAATCATCATGGCTGTTTGGATTTTGAGTCGCTATAAAACAAAATTAAATATCATTGCTCAAATAACCGTCATTGCCACAATGAATGCATTAGAGTTTATATTAGTTCCTGATTTATTATTGTGGGGTAAATTCAATTCATTGTTTGCCCTATTATTAATTGCGGTTATTTATATCAACGAATTTCATTTAAATAAAAAACACATCAACTAAGCGCATGTTGTCATTTTTAAAAAATCATCCTTTTGCCGTTGAAGCGTTTTTTGAAAGTTCGCTGGTATTAACCTTTGCTTTACCTAAAGAACAATTACAACATTTAATTCCCGAATGTTTGCAATTAGATACCTTTCAGGATAAATGGGCTTTTGTAGCAGTTGCTATGGTACAAACAAAGGATTTACGCCCTAAAGGTTTTCCTAAATTTATGGGGAATGATTTTTTCTTAATTGGGTATCGAGTTTTTGTACGTTATACCAATAGCGCTGGAAAAAATTTACGAGGTTTGTATATTTTAAAATCAGAAACCGATAAAAAGAAAATGGAATTAATGGGAAATATATTTACTCATTACAACTACACCACTACCGATATTCAACAAATAGAAGAAATAGGCTACAAACAAATCAGTTCTAATCATTCAAAATTTAAAGTAAAAATCAGTAAAGACGAAGATAACATTCTTTTACCTCAACAGTCACCATTTGCCGATTGGAAAGAAGCGCGACGATTTGCAGGTCCTTTGCCTTTTACATTTACCTATAACAAAGCAACCAGAGAAGTTTTAATTATTGAAGGTGTGCGAGAAAACTGGACACCAACTCCTGTAAAAGTAATAGATTATCATTTCAATTTTTTAAATGACTTACAACTTGAAAACGCCATTTTAGCAAATGCATTTGTCATTAAAAATATTCCATACTATTGGAAAAAAGGAAAAATAGAATCATGGAAATAAAGAGAAGAAAATTTCAAGGAGTACTAAATATTTTAAGCTTTAATAGGCACTTTTATGTGATTGGCCTTTCTGTCTTAGCTTTAATCATTGCAAGCCACGTAGTGTTTAAATGGGATGATATTTTATTTTGGATTATCATGACTTCCTTTACTTATGGTTTTACAATGCCTTTAATTGTATCGGCTTATGTATATGATTTTTCGGGCTATTATCATTTTGGTTGGTTAAAAAAATATTTCACTAATACTGATGATTCTCTACAAATACTAAACATCAACGCAGGATTTGACGAAACTAGCTTCAGCATTCAACATCATTTTCCTAATGCTACTATAAATGTCTTTGATTTTTATAATCCGCAACAACATACAGAACCCGCTATTGTTAGGGCAAGAAAAGTAAGTATGGTGTTCCCCAACACACAAGTAATAAATACAAATCACATTCCTTTGCCAGACAAATCGATTGATGTTATTTTTTTATTATCAGCTGCTCACGAAATAAGATTACCAGAAGAGAAAATACAATTTTTAATAGAATGTTGTCGTGTGTGCAAGCCAACTGGTCAAGTAATTATGGTGGAGCACTTGCGCGACTTCCCAAATTTCATGGCATTCTCTATTGGATTCACTCATTTTTTCTCAAAATCGGTTTGGAAAAAATCATTTTTAAGCGCAGGTTTTACTTCTTTCGAAGAAACAAAGTTCACTCCATTTATGTCTATATTCAAAAGTTGTCCTTAATTTTATACAATGCACATTCATTTAAAAATAATTGGTTTACTCTTAATGGCATTAGCATTAATTCATGCTATTTTTCCAAAGTATTTTAATTGGGAAAAAGAATTGAAGTCTTTGAGTTTAATCAATCGTCAGATGATGACGGTTCACACTCTCTTTATAGCCTTAACTGTATTTTTAATGGGCCTACTATGTCTCACAGTCACTAACGAATTAATTGAAACCCATCTTGGAAAAACAATATGCTTAGGCTTTGGAATATTTTGGGCAGTGCGTTTAGTAATTCAGTTTTTCGGTTACTCTCCTAGCCTATGGAAAGGTAAAATATTTGAAACCATCGTTCATGTTTTATTTTCGATGTTGTGGATGTATTTAAGTGTTGTATATTTTATACTATATTTTAATGCTATAGCATAATGCCCGTAAGGTGTTTAAATACGAAGACTAACCTCTCTTCAAAATAATCCTAAACGTTGTCCCTTTATTTTCTTCGCTTTGTAACACAAATATTTTACCATCGTGGTAATTTTCGATGATACGTTTACAGAGGGATAAACCGAGACCCCAGCCACGTTTTTTGGTGGTGTAACCCGGCTTAAAAACAGATTTGTGTTTTGATTTTGGAATGCCTTTTCCTGTATCTGCTAAATCAATGGCCACACCTTCAGGGATATCAATAATGGTAACTTTAAATTCGCCTTTGCCATCCATAGCGTCAACAGCGTTTTTGCAAATATTTTCAATTACCCATTCAAATAAAGGAACCGAAAGTTGCGCATGAATTTCCGTTTCTGGAATTTCTAAAATATAATTGACGTTTTTAGACGTGCGTTGCTTTAAATAGTCCATGGCATTTTTCACTACCAAACAAACATCTTCATCTTGCAAAGTAGGTTGAGAACCGATTTTAGAAAAACGCTCAGTAATCATATTCAAACGCATCACATCACGATTCATTTCTGTCACAATCATATCATCTGTTCCATTGCCTTTTAAATACTCTATCCAGGCCATGAGCGAAGATAAAGGTGTTCCTAATTGATGTGCTGTTTCCTTACTCATACCTACCCACACTTGATCTTGTTCTGCTTTACGCGAGGTACTGAATAAAATGTAAGCGATTAATAAAAAAATGCCTATCACTCCAAACTGTACGTACGGATAGTATTGCAATTGTGTTAGCAATGGCGATTGCTCATAGAAAATATAATTTTTAGAACCATCACCTAAGTCAATTAAAATAGGCGTGTTTTGTTTTTCCATTTCTTTAATGGTAACTTTTAATTTTTCAGGAGTACTGATTTTTACAGAGTCAATATTACCAACAGCAATGATAGACGTTTTAGAAGAGTAGGTATAAATAACGGGAACAGCAGCGCTATTAATGGCTACATCCGAAATAAAAGATTTGATGATACTATCAAACACTACTTTAATGTCTGAAAACAAACGACTGTCTTTATGATATAAGAAATTTTTCTTGCCTCTATAAACATCAATCACAACAGGCTCATACAAAGCCTTCATTTTAACCAATTCGTTTTTCAAAGCTTCGCTATTATGCTCGATGGCCGAATCTAAATTTCTGCTGGCGGTAATATTATCTTTGTCGTCTGTTAAAATTACTGGCACCGTTGTATTGTCTTGCAGTACTTTTAAAACAAATTCTGAAATGGTAAATGCATCAGAACTTAATTCCTTTGTAGCTAAAGCGTATAGCTCCGCCTTTTTAAGCTCTTCGGTTTGCAATTTTTGAAATAAATCGTTGGTGAATTTTACTAAGCCGGCTTTTTTTTGCACCGCTTCTGCCCATAGCCTAACTTTTTTCTCTTCATCGCTTTTAATACTGTTCACTAGCTTAGTAGTATACCACAACGATGTAAACACAATAACAATCGCCACTATAAATAGCGCCCATTTCCATTGTTGCTTTTGAGAGTAAATATTCATTGATACTAAAGTAATTATTTAATAACGTGATTGCAAGTGAGATATTGTTTTAGAGGCATTTAACCGCAAAGAGCAGGTAGTTATTTCGAAGAGAGTACAAAGAGAAATAGCGTGACAAATAAATATTACGTGACAGATAAAATATGTTTACTATTTTATCATTGAAAAAGGTTTTTAATTCAACTATTTTAACATTTGTGATTTTATTAAATTGTTTCCAAAATGTTAAATTTCATGCAGCAAAATCAAGTATTAGCGCCAGTGCACATAGTAATTGATTGAAAATCAGTGAACAAAAAAACGATAAAAAAAAGGAACAAAACTTAGTAACATTTTGTTAGAAACTTACATCTGTCAGGAAGTTATAAATGCTCTACTTTTGTAAAAAATCAGTTACTTAAAATAAAAAACATGAAAAAAACATTAAAAAAAAGTAAATTACTATTAGCATTAATTATCCTTTTCGTTGGTAATATACTAAATGCTCAAGTCACCCATTTAGTGATAAGTCAAGTATATGGGGCGGGCGGAAACGCAGGAGCTTCCTACAAAAATGATTATGTTGAAATATTTAACCCAACTGGTTCTTCAGTAGGTTTAACAGGATGGTCTATACAATATGCTAGTGCAGCAGGAACTACATGGGCTGCAACAACATTAACTGGATCAATTGCACCTGGTAAATATTATTTAGTACAATTAGCAGGCGGTGCAGTCGGGGCAATATTACCAACAGCTGATTTGATCGGTACTACTAATATGTCGGGTACCGCCGGAAAAATTGTGCTGGTAAGCAATACCACTCTTCTGGTAGGTTCTTGTCCTACTGGTGGTGCAATTGTTGATTTTGTAGGATTTGGGGCTACGGCAAACTGTTTTGAAGGTGCTGGACCAACACCTGCTCCAAGTTCAACAAATTCTGTTTTTAGAGCTAGTAACGGATGCACGGATACTGACGCTAATTCAACAAACTTTACCGCTGCGGCTGCAAATCCTAGAAATAGTGGCACGTTGTCAAATGTTTGTTCTAGCGGCGGACCAACTCAATTAGTAATCACATCTATCAATCCAGTTTCTCCATCTGCGGGTGTTGGTTTTAGCGTGACCGTTCAGTCTCAAGATGGTTCAAATGCACCTCAAAATGTATTAGCAAATACAGCTTTTTCTTTAACAACAAATGGCAATGCTGGTGCAATTGGTGGTACCGTTGTAGGTACTATTTTTGCTGGCTCAAGTTCAGCTGTTGTTTCAGGTGTAACTTTACCAAATATTGGAACAGGCGTAACTATAACAGCAAGTGTAACATCTGGCGATAATTTATCTAATGGTACTTCCTCAACATTTTCAGTAGTTGGAGTGGCTACACAATTAACATTCGTAGGGGTTCCTTCTTCTGGATATGTTGCAAGTTCTTTAGCAACATTTTCTGTAGAAGCAAGAAGAGCAGATAATTCAATTGATAATAATTTCAATGGAAGTATAACTGTATCTAAAGCTAGTGGTCCAGGATCATTATCAGGAACAACTTCTGTTGCTGCCGTTGCGGGTGTTGCAACTTTTAGTACATTACAGTTTGACCAAATTGGAACTTATTCATTAAGCACTGCTTCTGGAACCTTAACACCTAATACAAGTTCTTCTATTGTTATTTCTCCTAGTCCTGTTACTTGGAATTTTACAGCTCCAACTGCAGCTAATGTACCAGCTAACTTAACAGTTTCGACGATGACTATCGGAAATACCTATGGGCCTACTCCTCCTGCGATGATAAGTCCTTCCAGTGCTTCGAATAGTTATACGGGAGCATCAGGAGGCAATAATGCTGGCGTTCCAACGGCTACTGGAACAGCAGTAAATACAGCCACTAATGCCTATTTTGAATTTAGTTTAACTCCCGATCCAAATTATGTAGTGACGTTAAACGGTCTAAGTTTCGGAACCCGTTCTACAGGAACTGGTCCTCAAGCCTTTTACATACGTTCAAATAAAGACAATTACGCAGCGGACATCGCAAGTGGTACAATTGCAAATTCTAGCGTTTGGGCATTAAAAACACCTGCTGTAAGCTCAACGTCTTCAAATGCAGGTAATATAATTACATTTAGAATTTATGGATATAACGGATCTGGGAATGCTACACAAAATCAAATAAATTGGCGTATAGACGATGTTCTATTAAATTTAAATGTTATCGCTTGTACTCAACCTGTTATTAATGTAAACTCTGGGTCAATTTGCACGGGTAATACATTTACCATTAATCCAAGTGGTGGTGTTTCATATTCTGTAACGGGTAATAGTTTTACTGTAAATCCAACTGTAACTAGTAGTTATACAGTAACAGGTGCAGATGCTATTGGATGCTCTAATACGGCATCATTAACTTTAACGGTTAATAATTGTTCTGGGACAACTTCGTTAACCCCTACTTCGTGTGGGTCTACCGTTACTAGCCTAGACAACTTTTTATATTATCATGCCGTAGCAGGAGCCACAAATTATAAGGTTGAGATTGTAAGCGCTCAGCAATCTTACAGTGTTGTTAATGTTCGTAATAGAACGGTTCCTGATTTTAAACTATCATGGATTCCAGGAACTCAGTATGGAAGAACTTACACCATTAGAGTAGCTGCATACGTGAGCGGATCTTGGAGACCTTTTGGTCCAGCATGCACAGTAACTACAGCTTCTATTATTCCAACAACTCAATTAAGTGCTGGTTCATGTGGTGCTACTCTAAGTGTATTAGATGAAACAGTTAATTTTAATCAGGTTGCTGGTGCAACTAACTACCGCGTGGAAATTACAAATCCCAGTCAGCCACTTAATACTGTTAGTGTTAGAAATAGCACTGTTTTAAATTTTAAAATGTCATTTTTCTCTGGGGTTCAATACAACCAAACATATGATATAAGAATTGGCGCATACGTAAACGGTGCATGGCAGCCATATGGCGTAACGTGTCAAGTTACAACACCTGCAAGTGCTCCTACGTCATCTCTAGTAGCTGCTGTGTGCGGTGCAACAGTATCGTCATTAGGACAAATTGTAAATTTTACAACTGTAAGTGGTGCTACAAATTATAGAGTTTTAGTAACAAATGCTACTCAATCGTTAAGTGCTGTAAATACAAGGAATAATACACAAGCTACATTTGCATTAGCGTATGTACCAAATACAATTGCGGGCAGAACCTATAATGTTAGTGTGGCAGCACTTATTGGTGGTGTATGGGGTTCATACGGGCCAATATGTCAACTAACTGCTACGTCTTCTGCTAGAGAAGAATCTTCAAGAATTATAAATGCTGAAGCAAATTCAATTGAAGAATCAATTGAATTTAATATGTATCCAAATCCAAATAATGGATTATTTAATATCGAATTAAATGAAGTTTCTCAAGTAATTATTAGTAATACTTTAGGACAAGTTGTATTAAATGAAACTATGGAAATAGGGATAAATAATTTAAACATTGAAAGCCAACCAACTGGTATTTACTTTGTGAAAGTAATCCAAAATGGTAAACAACAAACTTCGAAAATAATTAAAGAATAAATTTAAAGTTTTACAAAAAACCCGCTTAGAAATTTCTAAGCGGGTTTTTTATTTTATAATGAAGAGATTTAAACTAGCTAATCATATCAAAACCCGTATAAGGCACTAACACCTTAGGGATTTTAATACCTGCTTCTGTTTGATTATTCTCTAATAAAGAAGCTACAATACGAGGCAATGCTAACGCACTACCATTTAAACTGTGTGCCAATTGTGTTTTACCATTTGCATCTTTGTAACGGCATTTTAAACGGTTGGTTTGAAAAGTTTCGAAGTTAGAAACAGAACTTACTTCTAACCAACGCGCTTGAGCTGTACTCCACACTTCTAAATCGTAAGTTAAAGCAGATCCAAAACTCATATCACCACCACATAATTTTAAGGTGCGATAAGGCAATTCTAATTCTTGCAATAAACTACATACGAACTCACGCATGGTTTCTAATGTTTTGTAAGAATTTTCTGGTGCGGTAATTTGTACAATCTCCACTTTATCAAATTGGTGTAAACGATTTAAACCACGCACATCTTTTCCGTAGCTTCCTGCTTCTCTTCTAAAACAAGGCGTGTAACCACAATTTTTAATTGGCAAATCGCTTTCCTTTAACATCACATCGCGGTACATGTTTGTAATAGGCACCTCAGCTGTTGGGATTAAATACAAATCATCGACTTGGCAATGATACATTTGTCCTTCTTTATCAGGTAACTGACCTGTTCCGTAACCACTATCTGCATTTACTAAAATTGGTGGTTGAACTTCGTTATATCCTGCAGCTGTTGCTTTATCTAAAAAATAATTAATCAAAGCGCGTTGTAATCTTGCTCCTTTTCCTTTGTATACTGGGAAACCAGCACCAGTTAATTTAACACCTAATTCAAAATCAATTAAATCATATTTTGTGGTTAATTCCCAATGAGGAGTTGCGCCTGCATGTAATGTAGGAATTACACCGTGCTCATTAACCACTTCATTATCCTCAGGAGTTTTACCAACAGGAACTGTTAAGTTAGGCAAGTTTGGAACCGTTACTAATAGTTTTTGAATCTCAGCTTCAATATTTTTTAGCGTTTCGTCAAACTCTTTTTCTTTCGATTTTAAATCTGCGGTTTTTGCTTTTAATATTTCTGCTTCATCTTTCTTGCCCGATTTCATTAACTCACCAATTTGCTTCGCTAAGGTATTAGCTTCTGCTTTAGTATCGTCTGCCTGACGTTGAGCTGCTTTACGGCTATTATCTAATTCTATTGCCGAATTGATAATGCTTTCCGCATCTTTATAATTCTTATTAGCTAAACGTTTTAAAACGTCTGCTTTATTCTCTTGAATG
>SYEI01000062.1 GCA_005800865.1 Bacteroidota bacterium
GCCAGCTCTAAACACAGGTTGAAATGGCAAATTATTTATTTTAGGTGTTAAATATCCTCTTGTGTAAGATGTATCAATTCTGTTGTACTCGCCTCGTAAACCAACAGATGTGGTTAACTTTTTGTATTTATAATCAAACTGGGCGTATCCAGCATAATTTTTACCTGTATGCCTTCCGTATAATGAATCTGCAATAACTTGTTGCTCCATATAAACAGCACCATAAGTCATGGTAAAATTATTTTTGAAACGTTTTTGATATTGAAATTCATTATAATACAATTCAGCTCTTGAACCTTGATTCTTATCGTTATTGTTATTGGTTAAATAGTATCTTGAGCGCAAACTAAATTTGCCTCCTTTTTTAGTGAAGTAATTTATATATGGATCTATATTACAACGTTGGTTTGTAAATCGTTGAATATCTAATCCTTGAGGGTGATAAACCGAATCGGCATTTTGCCATAAGAAAAATAAACCACCTCTAGTTTCCATCATATTAGTATTTAATCCAATAGCTAAACCAGGTATTTTTTTGAAGTTATAACGCAAATTCATATTGAATCTTCCGCGTTTTTCATTTTCTAGATAACGGTAACCTTCATCGTTAAACATATGTCCACCTAAAACTAAATCTAATTGACCAATTTTTTCGGAATGAGAAAAATTAACGCCAGTTTGATTTTGGCTTGTACCTTTCCACCATTTGTATTTTAAATTTTGTGGAGCATCATAGGTGGCTAAAAACATGGATACTGTTGTTTGTGGTTTGTCTTTAGCGTAAGCGGTTCGCATATTAATAACTCCATTCATGGCTGAAGAACCAAATAAGGCAGAGGCAGCGCCTTTTATAACCTCTACTTGTTCTAAGTTTTCTAACGGTAAATAATTCCATTTAATGTCTGCCGCATCCGCACTAATCATTGGCATTTCGTCAACTAACATCAATACTCTAGTACCTGCGCCATAGCTATACCCACTTCCACCACGTATACTTGCTTGTCCGTCAGAAACCACAACGCCTGGCACTTGGTTCATAATAATATCTAAACTTTGCGACGCTTTATTTTCAATAATGGCAGGCTTAATCACCTCCATACTCACGGTAACGTCTGATAATTTTTGCTCAAATCTACCGGCAGAAATAACTACTTCATCCAGCAATTGATTTCCATTTCCTAAAGCAATACTAACCTCAATCGTGTCATTTCCTTTTACAATGATGGGTTGAGAATATTTTTGGTAACCAACAAGGTCACATTCTAATGTGTGATTTCCTTCGGTGGTTGTCATATAAAAAACACCTTCTATATCAGCAGCTACACCTTTTGCTTTATCTAAAACGACTACAGCTCCAGGTAATGATTCATTATTTGATTTATCTTTAACAACCCCTTTTACAACGCCTAAAGTTTGAGCATAGATTTGACATGTATAAAAAAAAGCCCCTGTTAAAATATATTTAACGTTTTTAATCATAATCTGTTTAATTTTACGAACACAATATAATAATTAACTATTATTTAACAAATGTCGTCTGTCGATTTAACATATCAAATTGGGCTAACTTTATTAGATGGCGTTGGCGATGTTTTAGCTAAAAATTTAGTAGCCTATTGCGGAAGTGCCGAGCAGGTTTTTAAAACTAACAAAACGCAACTCGAAAAAATACCGGGTATTGGCACTTATACATCTGCCGCTATACAAAAGAGTAAATCGGTTTTGGAAAGAGCTGAAAAGGAAGTGAGTTTTATCAATGATCATAAAATACAAGCTTTATTTTTTACAGACACAAATTATCCACAACGTTTAAAAAATTGCAGCGATAGTCCGGTGATGCTTTATTATAAAGGTAATGCTGATTTAAATACTGAAAAAATTATAGCTGTTGTTGGAACTCGAACTCCTTCGGTATATGGAAAAGAAATGACTGAAAAATTTATTTCAGAATTAACAAATAGTGGTTGTTTGGTGGTTAGTGGTTTAGCTTACGGCATTGATATTACGGCTCATAAATCATCATTAGATAATGGGTTGAGTACTGTGGGTGTTTTAGCTCATGGTTTAGATAGAGTTTACCCATCTGTACATTCTAATTACGCTGCAAAAATGATTTCGCAAGGAGGATTGTTAACAGAGTTTATAAGTGATACAAATCCTGATAAGGAAAATTTTCCTAAAAGAAATAGGATTGTAGCTGGCATGTGTGATGCCTTAGTTGTAGTTGAGTCTAAAAGAGGAGGAGGAAGTTTAATTACTGCTACCATTGCCAATTCTTATAATAAAGATATTTTTGCTTTTCCAGGTAGGGCAGGAGAAGTGTTGAGCGAAGGATGCAATGGCTTAATTAAATCAAATAGGGCTAATTTAATTGAAAGTACTGCCGATTTAATGTATATCATGAATTGGAATCAAGAAGTAAAAAAGAAGAAAACGAATCAAATTCCCTTACTAATTAAATTATCTCCTGAAGAGCAATCTATTGTTAATGCTTTTGAGAACAAGAGTCAATTGCATGTTGACGAAATTTGTTACGCTACTAATTTTCCTATTAGTAAAACTTCTGGTCACTTGTTACAATTAGAATTTTCAAACGTCATTAAATCACTACCAGGAAAAATTTATCAGTTAAATCGTTAAACAAAAGCCTTTAAAAACCTGATTTTTCTCAGATTTAGTGCAAACAAAAAAAATCTTTTCGCAGTTGTATTACATACAAAAACAGTGTAACTTTACTCAAAAATAAATTATGCAAACTACTAATGTAGATGTTCTTGTTATCGGTGCAGGACCTGCGGGATCCATAGCTGCGAGTATTATTAATAAAGCTGGTTATAAAGTTCGAATCGTAGAAAAAGAAAAATTTCCCCGTTTTGTTATTGGTGAAAGTTTGTTACCAAGAGTGATGGATCACCTAGAAGAAGCTGGTTTATTAGAGGCTGTTAAAAAAGCTGGGTTTCAAGAAAAATTTGGAGCTAAGTTTGTGCGAGGCGATGAGGTTTGTGATTTTAATTTTAAAGATCAATTTAGTAAAGGTTGGAATTGGACTTGGCAAGTGCCGCGTGGCCATTTTGATAAAATTTTATCAGAAACAGCTGCTTCTATGGGAGTTGATGTTCAGCACGAAATGGCTGTAAAAGATATTAAGTTTCATGGCACCGATTCAACCACTACTGTTGTAAATAAAGAGGGTGTAGAAGAACAAATTGAGGCAAAGTTTATTGTGGATGCAAGTGGTTACGGCCGAGTTATTCCTCGTATGTTTGGCTTAGACAAACCGTCAAACTTCGATCCTCGAAAAACACATTTCACCCATTTCAAAGATCTAAAACGCCCTGAAGGCATTGATGGGAATCGTATTACAGTGGTTGTTCATCAGCAGCGCACTTGGATTTGGATTATTCCTTTTTCAAATGGAATCACGTCGGTTGGTTTTGTAGCTGATCCTCAATTTTTTAAAGATTATCCAGAGGATGCAGTAGAAAGAATGAGAGGTATTATCAACGCCGACATTCATACCAAAGAGCGTTTTGGAGATGCAGAAATGGTGTTTGAACCTCGTACAATTGAGGGATATGCTATTTCTACCAAACAATTATATGGAGATGGTTTTGTATTATGTGGTAATGCAACTGAATTTTTAGATCCAGTGTTTTCCTCAGGCGTTACTTTTGCCATGGAATCAGGAAATAAAGCGGCTAAACTTGTTATTGAAACTTTAAAAGGAAATACAGTAGATTGGCAAAAAGAGTATACAGATTATATGATGCAAGGAATAAACACCTTTAGATCTTATGTTTCAGGTTGGTACGAAGGCGATTTGCATGAAATTTTCTTTTCTGAAAATCCAGATCCAGAAATTAAAAAACAAATTTGTTCGGTATTAGCAGGTTATGTTTGGGATTTAGAAAATCCATTTGTGAAAAAACACGATAGAGCTTTAAAGTCATTAGCAAATGTAATTCGATTAAATAAGCAAAAATCAGTAGCTTAAATAGTTTTTAAATATAAAAAAAGCCATCAGTAAATTTACTGATGGCTTTTTTAGTTGTTAGAACTCTGTTATTTCTTAAATACGGTAATAAAGCCTGAGTATTTTTTATCCTGAGGAACATCAATTACATAAAAGAATGTGCCATCAGAAACGCCATCACCTTTCCACTCATTATCATAGTTGGAGCTTTCAAATACTTTTACTCCCCATCTGTCAAAAATTGTAACACTAGTATTTGGGTGATATTCTATGTTTTTGATTCTGAAATAATCATTTTTCGAATCTCCATTTGGAGTAATAACGTTTGGTATTTCAATTTGGCAAGGAGGTAATACGTTGATGATTTGAATATCAGATTGCTGATAACCACAGCTATCTGTTATAACCACTTCTATTGGATAGTTTCCTTCATTTGCAGGAGTAGTTGACGATAAACCTGAAGTATTTGAAATGCTATTGTTATTAGGTAATAAGAACCATTGGTAGCTGTAATTAGGATAACCACCGCTTGATGCTGATGATAAAGTAAATGGAGTATTACCACATAAAGATACCGAATCAATAATGGCGATATTTAATGTATTTGGTAAAACAACAATTACATCATTGTCATTTGCTTGATATGAACAACTATCCATTACGCTTACCTGAACAACATATGTTCCGCCACTAGAAGGACTTGTATAGTTAAGTGTTGGAGTATTTGCTACAGGAATAGAGTTAACTGTCCAAGTATAGTTGTAAATAGCATGACCACCAGTTATAGTTGCATTTAAATCTAATGGTTTGTTAGGACACGTAAGAATTGAATTTGTAATAGCAACCCCTAAATCATTCGCAAAGTTTTTAACGACCACTGTATCAGAGGTTGGTAAAGCACATACGCCGTTAACTGTAACTACTAAAGTTGTAGTAACGTTACTGTTTGTAGTATAGCTAGCGGTACTATTGGTTCCTGGAGCTGGCGTGTTAGTTGGTAATTCTGTCCAAGCATAAGTATATGGTGTGCCAGCATTTCCAGTTGTTGCTGATCCTGCAACAGGATTAAATGTAAATGGTTGATTTAAACATTTAGTTACATCAGATAAAGGGGTAATAATTAAGTTTGCCTTTGGAATTACATTTACCGTAACTGTTTTAGTGTCGGGTGTACTACTAGGA
>SYEI01000063.1 GCA_005800865.1 Bacteroidota bacterium
CAACACCGTATCTACCATATGTTCCAAAACTTTTGGCCCAGCCAAACTTCCTTCTTTGGTAATATGACCAATCATAAAAACAGGCACATTGGTTTCTTTAGCAAATCGCAAAAACTCAGCGGCACATTCTCGTACTTGACTCACACTCCCAGGACTACTATCAATATAACTTGTATGTATGGTTTGAATAGAATCAATGATGACTAATTGCGGTTCAACCTTTTCTATTTGGGTAAAAATATTTTGTGTATTGGTTTCTTGCAAAATGAAGCAACTTTCCGTTGTCATCCCAATTCTCTCTGCACGCATTTTAATTTGCTGTTCGCTTTCCTCACCACTAACATACAATACTCTTAAATTTTTTAAGCGTAAAGCCAACTGTAACATTAAGGTAGATTTACCAATTCCTGGTTCTCCACCAAACAATACTAAACTACCCGGAACAACTCCTCCTCCTAAAACACGTGCTAATTCTTGTCCTGGAACCTGAATACGAGGATATTCGGCAATGCCAATTTCTTGTAATAAAATAGATTGATTAGAACGATTGTTTTCGTTTTTATTTGCCGAAAATAATTGCAAACGGTCGTTTTTAGACTCTTTGTGAACGACTTCTTCCACAAGGGTATTCCACTCATTGCAACTATTGCACTTGCCTGCCCACTTAGCGGCTTGTGCGCCGCAACTCTGACAGAAATAAGATGTTTTTGTTTTTGCCATACATCAAAATTACGGCAATTAATAGCGATTGATTGCTACAATTTGTAGCTATTTGAATTTTTGACAAAGGGAACGCGGATAGCTTCGACTCCGCTCAGCTACCAGCGTTCCATAAAAGACTACACCAACTTTAAAGTATTTTGCTTCCCAATATGCTCAAAGTTTTCTGCTATCCAAGCATCGCAGGCTTTGTAACCAAGGTCTTTTAAATACATCATAAAATCCCAGCTTGTATTTAATTTAGATGATAAATTCAAATCTCCTAATTCGTTATCGGCGCTAATGTTATGTAAATACACAGGTTTTAATTCGCCATCTAAAGTAATGCCTTTGTTAATTAACTCTTGCTTAAATTGTATTAATCTCAATTCTAGTAATAAAGAAGAGTTAAAACTTAGCTCATTGACTCTATCTCTAATTTCTTCGATTTTTCCTGGAACTGTTTTAATGTTTTTAGGATTAATCTGAATCAATAAAATGTCATCTGTTTCTACTGTATTATCAATGAGCGGTTGAATTAATGGATTACCGCTATAACCGCCGTCCCAATAAAACTCGCCATCAATTTCCACAGCATCATACATATAAGGTAAACACGCCGAAGCCAAAATCGCTTTGGCTGTAATTTCTTCGTGACCAAAAATACGTGCTTCACAAGTTTTTACATTGGTAGCACAAACAAATAATTTTGGGGGATTTAATTTATGAAGTTCATCAAAATTAATCACCTCATTTAATATTTTTTCTAATGGATTATATTGTAATGGATTTAATTGTTTTGGCGTAAAGTTTTCGGTACTCATACTAAACAATTTATAGCTTGGAGAAAAATCCATATTACCTGGACTCATCATTTTATCAAACCAACTTGGTTGTAATGGAGATAATTTTCCAGCCTCCGATATTTTATGCCAAAATTTAACGAGTGTATGTTTCGCTAAATTTTTTCCGCCTTTTTTAAGTCCGTAAACTGTGCAAACACCATTCATGGCTCCTGCGCTAGTTCCACAAACACCATCAATCTCTATGCGTTCGTCGTCTAACAATCTGTCAATTACACCCCATGTATAAGCGCCATGCGCTCCCCCACCCTGCAAAGCAAGGTCAATCTTTTTAGTTTTTGCCATATATAATTGATAACGTAAATTCTTTTGGTCAAACTTACTAAAAATTTATACGCAGTAATTGTAATTAAGTTGTAGAAAAATTGAAACTTTTTTGTAGAATTTTAATATTCAATATCTAAATCGAACCGTTTCTTGAACTCTAATAAGGCTGGATTTTTTTCAGCCATCAATTTAAATTTATCAGCTGGTTTGTATGCTTTTACTTCTCCAACAATTTCGGATACTTTAATTTCCAATTGCATTTGCTTGTTACTGACTAATTTTCGCAATTCGTCCAACATATCTTGCTTGATGTTCACCAGCATTTCTTTTTGAACCTCATTATTTAATTCAATCACAATGGTTTTATCTTGGAAACTAATTTTACTCGATGTTAAAGTCGCATACAATTGTTTATTACCACTTTTACTTTTTTCTTCGGCATATTGTTTAACAGCATCTAAAGCCCTTTCACTAGTTAATTCAACATCAATTGTTGTTGCTTCTTCTGCCACAATAGTTGCATCAACAGCCAATGCTTGGTTGCGTTGTGCATTATCTTGTAATAAAAATTGTGATTTAATTTTTAGTTCAGAAAAACCTACAACAGGCTTAGCACTTGTTTGAACAGTTGGTGTTGCTGTAAATTTAGCTACTGGCTGAGCTTGTTCTATAGCTTTGGGTTGAGCAGATTGAATTTCAAAACCCGAGTTTAACTCATTTTTTTTTTCCGCATCTTGCGGTGCGGCATTTAAATAACTGATTTGCATCAAAGCCATTTCTACCTGCAATCGTTGATTTTTGGCAGATTTGTAATGAATGTCGCATTTATTTATTACCGCCAAAGACTTTAACAAAAATGGCGTAGGACACAATTGAGCTTGTTCTGCAAAACGTTTTTTTAAGGCTTCGCTTACTTCTAATAACTGTACCGTATATTGATCTTTACTAACTAATAAATTTCTTAAGTGTTCGCCGAAACCAATAATAAAATTATGCCCGTCAAATCCCTTCTTTAAAATTTCATCAAAGGTTACCATTACCTCTGGTAAACGTCCATTTAAAGACGCATCAGTTAGTTTAAAATAATATTCATAATCAAGTACATGTAAATTTTCTACAACAGATTTATAGGTTAAATGATTCCCTGTAAAGGTTACCATTTGATCAAAAATAGAACATGCATCACGTAAACCACCATCTGCTTTTTGAGAAATGATTTGTAAAGCTTCAGGCTCAAAAGTAATATGCTCTGTATTTGCAATGTATTCTAATTGTTCAGTAATATCTTCCGCCTTAATACGATTAAAACTGAATACCTGACAACGAGATAAAATGGTTGGAATAATTTTATGTTTCTCAGTAGTTGCTAAAATAAATTTAGCATGTTTTGGCGGCTCTTCTAATGTTTTTAAAAATGCATTAAAAGCAGCATTCGACAACATGTGAACCTCATCAATTACATATACCTTATAATCTCCTAATTGCGGTGCAAAACGCACTTGATCTACTAAATTTCTAATATCCTCAACTGAGTTATTAGAAGCAGCATCTAATTCGTAAACATTTAATGAAGCTCCCGAATTAAACGATAAGCAAGATTCACAAGCATCGCAAGCTTCTCCGTCTGAAGTTAAATTGGTACAGTTAATGGTTTTGGCAAAAATACGGGCACAAGTTGTTTTACCAACACCACGCGGACCACAGAACAAATAGGCCTGTGCTATCTTTCCGTTTTTAATAGCTTGTTTTAAAGTATTGGTAATATGGCTCTGCCCAACTACTGTATTAAAGTGTTGGGGGCGATACTTTCGGGCAGATACTATAAAATCATCCATGTTATTGAGGTAAATTTACTGTTTATATCGCCATAAAAAAGGTTAAATTATTAACTGTTTGTGAATAAGTCGATATATTTGATTTAATCAAAAACGACCTCCTTTCTTGAAAAACAAGAGTTGTATATTAGTTATTTCGATAATTTTTTTATCCCTTCAGGGATTTGCCCAAAACGTTATTAAAGGGATTATAACAGAGTCGGATAGTGTTACGCCAATGCCTTTTGTTTATGTAATTAACGCATCAAATGGGCATGGACAAATGAGCGATGGAAATGGTAAGTTTTCGATTGTTGCTAGTGATAGAGATTCTATTATTTTTTCGTTTGTAGGATATATTCGTTTGAAAATACCAGCATCTAAGCTTTATAAAGGTTTTAAAGAAAGTAAAGTAGTGATGATTGAAACTGCCTACAAACTCAATCAAGTAGTGGTGAGTGATTTTAAACTAAAGCCTTACGAAAAAGATTACATGAAACGTGTGATTCAAGGATCTAAAACCTCAGTTGTAAATGCCATGGAAAGTCCTATCTCGGCGCTATATATGCAATTTAGTCAGAAAGGGAAAGAACAACGCAAATTGGCGGCTATTTTTGAAGAGATTTTTATCCAAGAAGCTGTAGCTAAAAAATTTAATGCCGAAACCTTAAGAAAATTAACTGGCGATGACACTATTGATTTTGAGAGATTCAGAAAATATTGTTATTATTTAAGTAACGATTACATCATTAATCATGACGGGTACGACTTATACTACCGTGTAATGGACTGTTACTATCGTTGGAAAGACGAGAAAAGATAACTTTTCAATAAAAATTAACCACATAGAAACATAGAAAGGGAGTATCAGTTCAGGATAGAAAACTTTGTTTTACCATAGAATCCTATGTAACAGCAAAGCTGTCTAGCTAATCCTTTAACCTAAATTCCAAAAATCTATGTGTCTATGTGGTTAAAAAACCAGATACATAAAACTAAGATCCAATAATTTTCTCAATCGCTTTGGGCAAATACTCAAACTCTAGTTTTCTGATTTTCGCAGCTAATGTTTCAGGGCTATCATTTTCATTTACATCACATGTTGCTTGTAAAATAATTTCGCCTTTATCATACTCTTCATTTACATAATGAATCGTAATGCCACTTTCTGATTCTTTGTTTTCGATAACGGATTTATGTACGTTCATACCATACATTCCTTTCCCGCCATACTTTGGCAATAATGAAGGATGAATATTAATGATTTGATTTGGGAAAGCTTTAACGAATGCTTCTGGAATTTTTAATAAAAAGCCAGCTAAAACAATAATGTCAATTTTTTCGGTTTGTAAAAATTCAATGATTTGAGAAGTATATTCTTGTAGTGCGGTTTTACTAATTATTTGTACATTTTTTTTATACTTCTCTGCTCTAGCAACCACGCCAGCGGTATCAGAATTAGTAACTACCAATTTTATTTTTACTCTTTTATCATTACTAAAATAGTTAAATAAATTTTCGGCATTAGTTCCTTCTCCAGAAGCAAATATGGCAACATTCTTCATTGGCACGAAAATACAATTTTATCCAAACAAAAACGCCGTTAATTTCTTAACGGCGTTTAATTTTTTATTTCATCAAAGACTAGTTTTCTTTCTTCAATAAAGTAACATGTCCTACATAAGGATGACTATTTCCTTGTGTATCATTTACTAACATTTTGTAAGTATACACACCTTGTGGAGCAATTTTAGAGCCACCTTTTACAGTTCCATCCCATCCTTTTCGGAAGCTGTTACTTGTAAAGATATTCTCACCCCATCTGTCAAAAATATCTAAACGGTAATTTTCTTCGTCAATACCAACACCTAATGGCTGGAACATATCATTTAATCCATTACCATCTGGTGTAAATGCATTTGGAATGTATAATGCGAAATCAGGTCTAATTTCTACTGGTACCATTGCTGTATCTTTACATCCATGAATTGATGTTGCAATCAAATGCACATTGTAATTTCCTACAACATTATAATAATGACTTGGATTTGTAATAATTGAATTATTAGAATTTCCAGTAGCATTCACATCTCCAAAATCCCAGAAATAACTTACTGCACCTTGAGACGTATTAATAAAATTAATATTTGGATCTAAAATGCTTGCTGACTGAGGCTCTGCATAGAAAGACGCAATTGGTTGTTTGTGGATAACAATATAATTTGTTTTAACAGTAGTAGAGAAACATCCTGTTAATGTATTAGTAATTATCACGCTTACATCCAACGAATCTGCCGTTTCATAAGTATATGACACAGGATTTGTTGTTCCCATTACATCTTTATTATCATTAATCCATTCATAAGTATAACCACCTAAAGTTCCTGGTGTAGCAGTAAAGTTAATTGTTGCTGGAGCGCAGGCAACTGTAGTACTTGCTACAAAATCAACTGTAGGTGCAGGATTAGTAA
>SYEI01000064.1 GCA_005800865.1 Bacteroidota bacterium
AAGCAAAAGCTTGGGCGTTTTTTTATGCAGAAAGTTTTAGTTTTTCCTTGATAATTCAGAAAATAAGTGATGCATGAAAGCCTTTTTTATTAGCCTTATGATGAAAATCAAGTTTTGAACTGATGATGCTCAAATAAAAAAGGCTTAAAATTATGCTATCTTAGTATAAAAATAAATAGCATGACACCAATAGAAAATTTACATTATGCCATAGGAGAGCTAGCTATTGCAGTAGCTCGTGCCGATGGTGAAATACAAAAGGAAGAACGTGACCAATTTCATAAATTAGTGGAAACTGAGTTACGTAATAAAGATTATGCTTTTGATATTTCTGATATTATTTTTAAGGTGATGGATAAGCAACAGGTTTCATCAACACCAGACGCATATAAATCGGCTATGAAGGAAATAAAAATGAATAGTCATTATTTGAGTCCCGAATTAAAAGCAACTTTTATTAAAGTAATGGAGAAAGTAGCTAATGCCTATAAGCCAGTAACTATAAATGAAATGTTATTGATTGAAAAATTTAAAGAAGATATTGCTCCTATTCATGGAGACCCAGTTTATTACAGTAAGTAATATGAAATTAAAAAGCACCAGCATTGGTGCTTTTTTGTTATTATATAAAGCATTTTTTTTTAAAGTTAAGCAACCAAAAAATAAAAGTGCTATGTTAAAAAAACCGAAAAGCTTAAATTATTAACTTTTAAAGTCACCCTAAATTAAAGTATTTTTATAATTTAGTAACTTATTAGTATTTAATATTATAAAAATAAAACTATGAAAAAAGTCGTATTAGTAGTAGCTGCAATAACTTGTTTAGTAACATCGGTTAGCGCTCAAAAAAAAGAAAAGCCTTATAAAGAAATATTTTACAAAGACATCTTAACAGAATTTGATGATATGACCGTATCAACAAATAATGGCGTTTCTGATAAGGAAATGACCAAGTTTAAATTAAAAATTGCAAATAAAACAAACGACGTTTTATTATTTAAACCTGAGGAAAGTGTTATTAAAGCAGGAAAAGAAGTAAAGCCTAAAGAGAAATGGATGTACATTTATGCTTCTGAATCTGATTCAAAAGTAATTAATGCCATGGGACCAGATTTTTTAATGCCCTATTCTTATGTCCTAAGTGGAATGTACAAAGTCTCTACTAGTGGTAAAGGAATTGAAACGCCCAATTTTCAATTACCAGTTTCACAAAATGAATTTACTTCTGGGCCATTTACTTGTACCATGTTAAGCTTAACTAAAGAATCAGATAAAACAGAAGTGAAGTTTGAATGTAAATACACTGGTGATAAGGTAGGGGTTATACAACCAGGAAGATCAGCAGTTAAATTACCTGATGGAACTGAGATTGCAAACGAAAAAAAAGCGGGACTTTTATCTAGCAATAATCCAATTATTTTAATGAAAGTAAAGTCTGAAAAAGTAACTTTTAAATGGAATAGAATGGAAGGCGGAAGAGCTCAAGATATGCAAAAAATTAAATTAGAGGTTTTATTCCGTAATACATTCTCTGAAGTAGATTTAGAAAAAATGAAGGACGAAACCATCAATTTTGAAATTGATGAAACGTTGAGTAAAAAATAGTTTTTATAATTTTAAAATTTTAAATAGCCCGATTCTTCGGGCTATTTTTTTTGTACCTTGTTCCTCTGTGAAAAATAGTCAAACAAAAATAAATACGATGAAACTGGTTTTAGCAATCAGTTTTGTATTAATGGGATTAAAGTTTTTGGCGTATTATTTAACAAATTCTAATGCTATTTTAACGGATGCCATTGAGTCCATAGTCAATATATTAGCAGGTTCGTTTGCCTTATATAGTTTGTACTATGCCGCTAAACCAAAGGATGAAGATCATCCTTATGGTCATGGTAAAATAGAGTTTTTATCTACTGGTGTTGAAGGAGGGATGGTAACCCTAGCAGGCGCAGCGATGCTAATTAAAGGAATAGCATCTGTTTTTAGTCCGCATGATTTAGAGAATGTAGATATTGGTTTAGTGATTTCTGTTTTTTCGGGGCTAGTTAATTTTTTATTAGCAAGAGTTTTAATTAAAAAAGGAACCGCTTTACATTCATCTACCATGGTGGCTGACGGTAAGCATTTACTAACAGATACATGGAGTAGTGTAGGCTTAGTGATTGGTTTAGTAGTTATTTATTTTACGCATTTATTTTGGATTGATTATGTCATTACAATTGGTTTAGGTATTTTAATTATTTACACTGGAATTAATTTAGTAAAAGAATCTATTTTTAATTTGTTAGATAAAGCTGATGTTGGAAAGATTGAACATTTAATTGCAGTTCTTAACACCAAACGTAATCCAAGTTGGATTGATATTCATAATCTTCGTGTTGTAAAATATGGTTCAGTTGTTCATGTAGATTGCCATATGACTTTGCCATGGTATTATACTTTAGAAGAATCGCATAAAGAAGTTGATGATTTGGATAAATTAGCAACTACAGAATTTAGCCATGAAATCGAATTTTTTATTCATGCTGATCCTTGTCTACCAAAATCTTGCTCCATTTGCGAAATGAAAGATTGTAAAGTCCGAAAAAATGATTTTGTGAAACGCTTAGAATGGAACATGAGTAATGTGTTACCTGATACGAAGCATACGGCTGTTTAATTCAACTCTTTTGCTTTGTCACTCAAAAAAGTAAGGGCAGCTTCGCGTTCATTAGGAATTACGCCATCCAAAATCGCATCTTTTAAAGCATTTTTTAAATCACCTACTTTTTTGCAAGGAGCTAAATTAAATATCTCCATAATTTCTTCGCCACTTACTGGTGGTTGCCAATTACGAATTTTATCTTTCTCTTCAAGTTCTTTTAATTTTTCACGAACTAACTCAAAGTTTTGTAAATAACGTTTTACTTTGTTTGGATTTTTAGTAGTAATATCAGCTTCGCATAAAGCCATTAAATCATCTACATCATCGCCTGCTTCAAATAATACACGACGTATAGCGCTATCTGTAATTTCTGTTTTGGCTAATACAATAGGGCGTAAATGCAGTAGTACTAATTTTTGTACGTACTTCATTTTTTCGTTTAAAGGTAAACGCAGGCTTTCAAAAATCTTTGGAACCATACGAGCACCTTTATCTTCATGTCCGTGAAAAGTCCAGCCATGCTCAGGTTCAAAACGTTTGGTTGCAGGTTTGGCAATATCATGTAAAATAGCAGCCCAACGCAACCATAAGTTATTGCTCTTTTTAGCGGTGTTATCTAATACTTCTAAGGTATGGTAAAAATTATCTTTATGCGATTTGCCATTGATAGTTTCTACACCATATAATTTTACCATTTCAGGAAAAATTAAATGCAATAAACCTGTATCAAATAATAATTTAAAACCAACAGATGGAATAGGAGAGAGGATGATTTTATTTAATTCATCCGTAATGCGTTCTTTAGAAACAATACTTATGCGAGCTTTATTTTTTGAAATGGCATCTAATGATTCTTTTTCAATTGTGAATCCTAACTGTGATGAAAAACGAATAGCTCGCATCATGCGCAAAGGATCATCACTATAAGTAACCTCAGGTTCTAAAGGTGTACGTAGAATTTTATTTTCTATATCTCCAACTCCATTAAATGGATCTAAGAGTTTCCCAAAATTAGATTTACTTAAACCAATAGCTAGTGCATTAATCGTAAAGTCTCTTCTATCTTGGTCGTTTTCTAATGTACCATCTTCAACAATTGGTTTTCGTGAATCGCGATTGTATGACTCTTTTCTGGCGCCAACAAATTCAACTTCTAAATCACCAAACTTTACTTGAGCTGTTCCGAAATTCTTAAAAACAGAAAGATGAGCTTCTTCTCCTAATTGTTTGTGAACTAATTCTGCGAGTTCAATTCCTTTTCCTATCGTAACTACGTCAATATCTTTACTTTCTCGTCCCAAATAAATATCACGCACAAAGCCACCAATCACATAGGCGTCAACACCTAATTGATTTGCGCAATCGGCAATGGTTTTAAATATAGGATGACTTAAATGCTTGTCCACTTAGTAAAAGTAAGGGTAATTTTTGGATATTTAACCGCAGAGGACGCGAAGTTTTAGCGCCAAGAACGCAAAGTAATAATCAATTTTCTTAGAGCCCTCTGCGCTAATACTCTGCCTCTTTGCGGTTAGATTCTTTTAGTATCAGCGGGAACTATTTTTATGAATACTTTACCAACTTATCTTCAAAAAATAAATCTTTATTACCAGCATGCATTTTCATATTAATTAATAATTCTTCGCATCCATTGTTCAAAGTAGTTGTTCTGATTTTATCGACTAAATCAAAAATTTCTTGATAAGTCCCTTCTACAACAGTTTCAAACGGACAAACCAAATGTTTTAGTTTAGATTCTTTAATGCAAGCAATGGCTTTATCAATTAATTCAATTTTATCAGCAGTACATTTCGTTGGCAATAATTGAATGGTAACGTTAATTTTAAAGTTATTCATGATGTATGTTTAGATAGTAAATGTATGAGGATTTG
The DNA here is from genome assembly GCA_005800865.1 of Bacteroidota bacterium. Classification (GTDB taxonomy): domain Bacteria; phylum Bacteroidota; class Bacteroidia; order B-17B0; family Aurantibacillaceae; genus UBA4416. The sequence continues at coordinate 4,537 of SYEI01000064.1, forward strand.
TGAGGTCTTGTTGCGGTGACAAGAAATTCTAAACAGTTAAAGCTGCTAATTTACCAGACATGGTATTTACCAATTCTCTTAAAGGTTTTTCAGCCATTGCTTTAATAAATGGATTCATATCACCTTCTAACTCAACGTTGGTTTGTTGGTTTTCTAATAAATGAATATAAAGAGTGAATACAAATTTAGCAATGCCAGTTGTTTCAAATGTTATTCTAGATTTAGGTAAACGTTCCTTAATTTTTATAGTTAAAGGCATTAAACCTTTAATACCAAATGAACATTGTTCGGAGGTACATTCAAAATCTTGAATTTTATCTTCTGGTAATAAATGTTTGAAGTTGTTGAAATCACCCATAAAATCAAACAACGTATCGGTTGATGATTTTGCAGAATGAGTTTCGCTTAGTATGCTAAAATGAGCCAAGAGTATAAATTATTGTTTCCAGGTTGAAGGACTTTCTCTCCATTGTTTTAATGGCTCTAAATCTGCTTCATTAATGTATTTGTGTTTTAAAGCCACTTCAATTAATGTATTGTAATCACATAAAGTAGTTAAAGCACAATTTGCTTTTTTCATGTTTTCAGTTGCTTCATCAAAACCATAAGTGAAAATGGCAACCATACCTTTTACATTACAGCCTTGTTCACGCAAAGCATCTACTGCTTTAATACTGCTTCCGCCAGTTGAAATTAAATCTTCAATGACTACTACGCTTTGATCTTTTTCAACAACACCTTCCACCATGTTAGTTAAGCCATGTTTTTTTGCTTCGCTACGCACATACACAAATGGCAAACCCATATCTTGTGCAATTAAAGCGCCTTGTGCAATTCCTCCTGTTGCTACACCAGCAATCACATCAGGCTTTCCAAATTGATCATTAATCACATTAACGTATTGTTGACGGATATAAGTTCTAATTTGTGGATAAGATAATGTTTTGCGGTTGTCGCAGTAAATAGGTGATTTCCAACCCGAAGCCCAAGTAAATGGTTGTTCTGGTTGAAGTTTAATTGCTTTGATTTGTAATAAAAATTCGGCAACTTTATGCGCGGCATCAAATGGTGTCATTGTCATAGGGCGTCAAAAATAGCAGTATTTACGGTACAAAACACATCAAATTATGAACATCACGATATATTATTTGTCGAAAAAAATTATCCTTCAACAAAAAAATCAAAGTACAGAAAATCAATCATTTAAAAATTTAGATGCTTTAAAAAAATCAGAAATACTAGATGAGTTTGTTAAATTTGCAGATGAACCTTCGGAAACTTTATTAACTTTTAAAACCGAAAATTTAGAAAACGGACTCGAGAAATTTAGAAAAGCATTCAAATATATTTATGCCGCAGGTGGTTTAATTGAAAAAGGCGACACATTTTTATTCATTTTTAGATTAAAGCGTTGGGATTTACCAAAAGGTAAATTAGATATGGGAGAAGGGCCTGAAGAAGCAGCCATTAGAGAATGTGAAGAGGAATGTGGTATTACTCAATTAACTATTACCAATACCTTAGAACCTACCTATCATATTTATCCGCACAAAGGTGCCTATGCACTTAAAAAAACATACTGGTATAGCATGACTACCAAGCATGAAGGTACTTTAGTCCCTCAATTGGAGGAAAGTATAGAAAAAGTAGAGTGGTTTACCAAAGTTCAAATTAAAGAGCAGGTGATTTCAAACACTTATCCAGCTATTTTACAGGTGATTAAGGATTTAGTTTAGGGTTTTCCCTCATCCTCAATCCCTGACCCAAAATGAGAGGAAAATATTTCACTAAATAATTTAGAAAAACAATCTAAACTTATTTAGAATTCGTTATATTTGTTTAGACAAGTTATAAATTAAACACTCATGGGTATTAAAAAAACATTGTTAGAAGACATTGCCAAAGAACTAAATGTATCAAAAACATTAGTATCAATGGTTATTAACGGCAAAGGCGATGCTTACGGCATTAGTAAAAAAACACAAGAAAAAGTGTTAGCCAAGGCTGGAGAAATGGAATATACACCAAATGTGTTTGCTCGTGCCTTAAGAACTGGTAAAAGTCATTTAATAGGCTTGTTAGTGGCAGATATTTCTAATCCTTTTTATTCTAATATTGCGAAGTATGTTGAAAAAGAATTAGCTGCAAAAGGTTATAACTTAATGATTTGCAGTACTGATGAAAATGTGGAGAGAGAGGAAAAACTCATTAGCTTATTTGCCGAACAACACATGATTGATGGTTTAATCATTGCTACTACCAATACATCTGGCGAATATTTTAAAAAAGAGCGTTTACGTAATTTTCCTATAGTTTTTATTGATCGTTACTTACCTGATATTGAGTCTAATTATGTAGTGGCTAATAATTATCAAGGTTCTTTTGAATTAACCGATTTATTAATCCACAAAGGATGTAAAAATATTTTGGCTTTAAACATCACGCCTTCTCACATTAGTTCATTAACAGAACGTGTAAAAGGTTATAAGGATGCTTTGAAAAAATATGATATTCCATTTAAAGAAGAAAATTTAATGGAAATTTCTTTCAATAACATTCAAAAAGATGTGAGAGAAAAGTTATTGAAACGCTTAAAACAATCTAATAAAATTGATGCGATTTATACCTTAAATAATCATATTGCAACTGCTTGTTTAAATGTGTTTAACGAGATTGGTTTTGATGCCAAAAAAGAAGGTGTTTTATTTGCTTCTTTTGATGATATCAGTTTATTTGATTTCGTAAAACCAAACATTATTTCTGTATCTCAACCAGTTGAGCAGATTGGAATTGAAGCGGCTAACCTTGCATTACAATTAATCGACGATAAGGATAATAACTCTAGCGTTAAAAAAATTGTGTTACCAACCTCTATTATTTCTAGGAATTAATAATTGGATTTAACCACATAGGCACATAGATTTTATGAATTGCTAAGTGGTTAAAAGGTTTCATAGAATTGAAGCGACGCTTCAATTTACTATGTTTTCTTATTTTCTTTTTTGACATTGAGAATTACTAAACAAATTCCTATGTGACTATGTGGTTTAAAATGCCCTAATTCTTAAATATTTTAATTTCCAGTCTTTAAAAAAAACTTTATATTAGCACCACTAAAAACTCACACTATGAACTACGATGTTATTGTTATAGGAAGCGGACCAGGCGGTTATGTTACTGCAATTCGCGCTTCTCAATTAGGATTAAAAACTGCTATTATTGAAAGAGAAAGCCTAGGAGGTATTTGCCTTAACTGGGGCTGTATACCAACTAAAGCTTTATTAAAAAGTGCTCAAGTATTCGAATACTTAAATCACTCAAAAGAATACGGAATTAGTGCAGATAATATCAAAGCTGATTTTGGTGCAGTGATTAAACGTAGCCGCGATGTAGCTGACGGTATGAGTAAAGGCATTCAGTTCTTAATGAAAAAGAACAAGATTGATGTCATTATGGGAACTGCTACAGTTAAAGCTGGAAAAAAAGTAGAGGTAAAAGCAGCTGATGGAAAAGTAAGTACCGTTGAAGGGAAACATATTATTATAGCAACAGGAGCTCGCTCTCGTGTGTTACCAAACTTACCACAAGATGGTAAAAAAATTATTGGTTACCGTGAAGCAATGACTTTACCTAAATTACCAAAAACAATGGTAGTAGTTGGTTCTGGAGCTATTGGTGTTGAGTTCGCGTATTTTTACGCAACCATGGGAACTAAAGTAACCATTGTGGAATTTATGCCAAACATTGTTCCTGTAGAAGATGAAGAAGTATCTAAGCAGTTAGAAAAATCGTTAAAGAAAACAGGTATCGAAATTATGACAGAAGCATCTGTTGAGAGTGTAGATACAAAAGGAGATATTAGCAAAGTAAATGTAAAAACAAAAACGGGTAATGTTGTTTTAGAAGCTGAAATCGTTTTATCAGCAGTAGGTATCGAAGCAAACATTACAGGTTTAGGTTTAGAAAGCGTTGGTATTGCAACTGATAAAGGTAAAATTGTAGTTGATAAATATTATGCGACTAACGTACCAGGATATTATGCTATTGGTGATTGCGTTCCTGGACAAGCTTTAGCACACGTTGCTTCAGCAGAAGGTATTACTTGTGTTGAGAAAATTGCTGGTGTTCATACTGAGCCAATTGATTACAACAATATCCCAGGTTGTACATATTGCCAACCAGAAGTTGCTTCGGTTGGTATGACAGAAAAACAAGCTAAGGAAAAAGGATATACCTTGAAAGTTGGTAAATTCCCATTCTCTGCATCTGGTAAAGCAAGTGCTTCGGGTGCAAAAGACGGATTTATTAAATTAATTTTTGATGCTAAATATGGTGAGTTATTAGGAGCTCATATGATTGGTGCTAACGTAACTGAAATGATTGCTGAAATAGTAGCGATTCGTAAATTAGAAACAACGGGACATGAGTTAATTAAAACAATTCACCCTCACCCAACAATGAGCGAAGCTATTATGGAAGCTGCTGCTGCTGCTTACGGCGAAGTAATACATTTATAATTTTCGCTATCTGAACGTAGTCGAAGACAAGCTACAATAAAACAATAAAGCCATCCACTAACCAGCGGATGGCTTTTTTACTAAACAACATGACAATAGAACATTCAAATAAAAAAACAATTACTATAGGGATTATTGTTTCTATTGTTTTATTTTTCGCAGCCTTAGTAGTTTCTAAATTATTGAAGGATGTATTATTGTTATCTGATGAAGCAGCTTTATTTACATCAAGGTTTGCAATATGGTTTGCTTTGGCAATACTTTTTATTTACGTTCGTCAAATCGAAAAACAACCCTTGTTGTTGTGGCAAGAAAAAAAATATTCTGTTGGATATTATATTTTATCGGTAATTACTACTCTTTTAGTTGTGGTTGCTGTTTTAATTGTGTTTTCAATTGTTTGGACATTGTTAGGTTTAAAAAAAGATAGTAATAGCTTAAATAAAATAATTGACATATTCAGGCACAATCATTTTTTAGTGGTGCTTACATGTCTTACCGCTGGTATAACTGAGGAATTAGTATTTAGAGGTTATATCATGCCTCGCTTGCAACTTTTATTTAATAAAACATATCTAAGCATCATCATTTCTTCTGTTATTTTTGGATTGATACATTTTGGTTATGGTACAGCGTTAAATGTCATTGGTCCTTTTATTATAGGACTTGTATTTGCCTTACACTATTACAAATACCGAAATATTAAAATCCTCATCATCTGCCATTTTTTGTGGGATTATGTAGTGATTCTTTTGAAGTTGAATTTTCAGCCAGAAGGGTAATAAATTTATTTTAACTCTTTTATCATTATATTTATAACTAATAGATGTAATAAAGTTTCGGTTATCTAAAATTATAATGAGATAATCGATGGTTTATATCGCATATAAGTAAGTTAGCACCAATTGCAGAAAAAATGAAACCAACAATAATTATTTTACTTTTGACAATAATCTTCGGTTGTGGAGAGTCGGCAGGCACTCAGTCAAAAAAAGTTTTTCCTATAGACCCAAAAGAACTCTCGTTTAAAAAAGGAGACTGTTTTGCATTTCCTATCGATAGCAATAATTATGGTATGGCAATAATTTTCGACTATCAAAAAGATGAAGAAGGGTTATGGTATTCGCTACTTTACACAAATTATCATTCAGACACATTACTGCAAAATCCGTCATTGACAAACATTTATGTCTTTGGAAGAAAAATAACAAGTACATTAAATGAAAAAGGTTATGAAATATTGCTTGACGGAGAATACGTTTCAGACAGCTTAATAAAAGTAGAAAAACATTTTAAATACATTAGTAACGTTTCACTCAACGGACAAATTGCAAAACTTGGAGGGTATGGAGCAGCGACAGATTTTCAAACATTCTTAAACTCATTAAGGTTTGCTTTAAAGCAGCGTAGTTCAGACAAAAAAGAAGACAACTTAATAAAATTGCTATTTCCAAAAAATTCGGAAGGCTACTATCCATTAGTTGACTTTACTAAATAAGCAAATGTGTGCTAACACCTCCTTAACACCAATTCAAAAAATTACTCCCTCACAAATTTGATATTGGAAACCGATTGCTCTGAACTCAAGTTTATAATATAAATTCCATTTGCCCAATCTTCGCAATTAATTAAAACAGATTCTTGTAAAGAAAATACTTTCTCTTCTAATAATTTTCCTGTGATTGTTGTGATTTTTATGGTTACTGGTTTTTGAGTATTACTTTTATTAATAATTTGAAATGAGTTACTAGCAGGATTTGGAAACACAGAAAAGGAATGTTGTAATTGGATTTCTTTTATAGAAACTTCCGTATCAAATGTCCAAATACTATCCGCCCATTCGGGATGATCAATAAACGGATTACGGTTATTTTGAAATTTGTAATAAACAGAATCGTTACGCGCAATTTCTTTTGCACTTACTGGATCTTGTTGATTCCATTGTAATAATACATTCATTTGCCAAGGTAATATGTTTGATTTATTGGTTGCACCTGATGTCGACCAACCAGCATCTTCACTATAATAACGTGTACTCATATAAAAATACGTTCTGGCTAAATCTCCTTTGTATTCGTCAATCGGTTCAAAAACAGTTTGGCTGTATCCTAAATCAGAACAAACTCCTAATTTACTTCCGTTTAAAGTGGTTAAACTCGCCACATTCACATTACCATAAGGATAATTACTTCTTATACCATTTACTTTTCCATCAGTTGGATACACATGAAATAAATCAGAACTTGGTCCTGAAACAGAGTTGAACCAACTTTGAGGCCAGCTATGTTCACGATTATAACAATCTCCTTCTACTGCATAATTTCCGCATTCGTCAGTTACAAATGTAAAATTATAAGGTGGTGTACCGGATGGAATATCGCTATACATATCCCATACTTTTCCGTTGGCATTTATATCCGTTTTTTTGTAGGCTGTCCATAAACCATTATAGGAAATTTGCGTATGATTATCAATGATATTATGTAAGGCAATTTTTAAAGGATTACCTGTTAAGCCTTGCGCTGTGTTATAATATCCCACGGGAATTTGAGCGAAACAAAATGTAGAGATTAATGTTAGAGAGAGTAGGAGCTTTTTCATGTAAATAAATTGTAAAGTAAATGTACCACAATTTTACTTTTCTTTTTCTTTTTGCTTGAACAAAAAGAAACAAAAATTCAAGACGAAACGCCAACTCCAATCTTTTTCTCGCTCGAAAAGTCAGCGCAATTCCACCGAATAAATTGTAGTTCGCACCGTTTCGCCAAAATCAGCCGCACCATTACCAACGTATGATAAATTTGCTAAAACTCAATTAATTTCTCTCTTTCAGTAAAGTTAAACTTTACTTCTTTCGAATCGGTTTGTGTGAGTTGAATAATATAATGATGAGCGTTTCTAAAGATACGGTACTCTGGTACGCATGGCACGTTTAATTCTTCTTCTACCCATTTTTTAATATATAATACATTGTGATCTTCATTGGTAGTGCAAAATGCTTTAAGATCATTTGGTAATCGATTATAGGCTTTGTCCGTTAAAATTAACTGACATTCATTTAAGTTTGATGAATATAATGAGCTTGATAAATACGAATCATATTGGTTATTTAAACTAAAAATAGGGAAGATGAGCATTAAGGTAATCACGATATAAAAGCTCAAGCCTTTAAATAAAAAGGAAATATCAAAAAAGCGTTCTTGTTTAACGTCAGCAAATAGCAGCAGTATTAATGCTATCATGATGATATTCCAAGGCCAAACTACGGAGTTATAAGATTTACCAGTTGGACCTAACATGATTAAAATTAAAATATGCATTAGGATCACTAATGGAACAACAATAAAGCGAAATTGCTTTACGAGTAATAATACACCAATACTTAATTCAAAATAAGGAATCACATATCCAAACTTAGTAACGATGCCTAGCTGTCG
>SYEI01000065.1 GCA_005800865.1 Bacteroidota bacterium
ATCATTGCTAAGAAGTAAATTAATTCAATTTTTGGAATATAAATATAACTGTCCCGATAGCATATGAATAACAGATTAACACAGATAAAAAATCAGTGGATATCTGTAGCATCTGCCTAATCCGTGTTCCAATTTTTAGTACTCACTCAATTTCTTATCATACATCAAGAGCCAGGAAGTTTTCTATCTATACCTTTGACCTATAGAACAATAATAACCATGGACAGAAAAGAATTCTTAAAAAAAGGCCTACTAGGAACAGGAATGTTTGTTGCCTCTTCCGCTCTGGGTAATATTATAAAAAACGATATCGACGAACTAAAAGAATTAGAAGTTATAGGATTTAATCACATACCAAATACAACATCAACAATTATGAAAAACACCATCTTACATAAAGCAGATACTCGTGGTGATGCTAACCACGGTTGGTTACACAGTAAACACAGTTTTAGTTTTGCAAACTATTATAATCCAGAAAGAATGCACTTTGGTGTATTACGTGTTTTAAACGATGATACAGTGGCGGCAGGCATGGGTTTTGGAACGCACCCTCACGACAACATGGAAATTATTAGTATTCCCTTAGAAGGAGACTTAGAGCACAAAGATAGTATGGGAAACACAACCGTTATCAAAAATGGCGACATACAAGTGATGAGTGCAGGAACAGGTATACAACATAGCGAATACAATAAAAACAAAGACTCTCAAGTAAAATTTTTACAAATATGGGTATTCCCAAATAAAAAAAATGTGACACCTCGTTACGATCAAATTACCTTAAAATTAGAAGACAGACATAATAAATTGCAACAAATTTTATCGCCTAATGCAAATGATGCTGGTGTGTGGATTCACCAAAACGCTTGGTTTCACTTAGGGATATTTGATAAAGGCATCAGTACCGACTATACCATCAAAGGAAAAGGAAATGGCTTATACATTTTTAATTTAAGTGGCACTTTAATGGTAAACGATCAAATAGTAAATACCAGAGATGGCTTTGGCGTTTGGGATATTGATAAAGTAACGTTAAAAGCTGATAGCGATTCGGAGTTCTTAATTATGGAAGTCCCAATGACGGTTTAATTATAACAAAACCCCTCCGCGTTCTTTGCGAAAACACTTTGCGAACTCTGCGGTTAAATAAAAAACAACTAAAAAAAACAAATAAACATGGGCACAACTAAATGGGCATTAGACCCAACACACAGCGAAATTAATTTCAAAATTAAACACATGATGATTTCAAACGTTACAGGAAGTTTTACCAACTTTAATGTGACTGCAGAAACTGATGGGGATAACTTTGCTAACTCAAAAGTATCGTTTACAACGGACGTTAATTCAATTAACACCAATAACGAACAAAGAGATGGCCATTTAAAATCAGCTGATTTTTTCGACACCGCTAAGTATCCAGAAATAAAATTTGAAGGGACTAAATTTGAAAAAGCATCTGATGAAGAATATGCTTTACATGGTAACTTAACAATTAGAGATGTAACTAAACCTGTAAGTTTAAAAGTAGATTTTGGTGGAATCGCAAAAGATCCATACGGAAATATTAAAGCAGGTTTTACATTAGATGGTAAAATTAATCGTAAAGATTTTGGTTTAACGTGGAATGCGGCTACTGAAGCTGGTGGCTTATTAGTAGGCGAAGATTTAAAAGTACAAGCTGAAATTCAATTAGTAAAACAAGCGTAGTTTCAGACTTCTTTATTATATCTTTTATTTACTTTTTTTCTTGATAAAAAAAGTAACAAAAAAAATCAAGACGAAAGACCAACCGCCATTTACCCCGCAGAATCTTCGCAGAATGGCGGTTCGCTCTCTTTCGTCAAAATCAGCCGCACTATTACCAACGTATGATAAATGTGCTATTAAACAACACCATATTTTAAAGGAGAAAGTACATTGCTTTCTCCTTTTATCTTTATAAACTAATTTTTATATTTAATAAATTCTAAAACCTACTAATGAAACCTCCTAAAAAATGGAAAATGGCGGTGGTAATTTGGCTAGCAATTTACCCGCTCATCACCCTAATATTTGCATTATTGGGTAAACAATTAATCTTAATTGAGCCATTGCCTTTACGCACACTCATCATTACTTTAATTGCGGTACCAACCATGGTATTTATTTTAATACCTACTTTACAAAAACTATTACATAATTGGTTATTTAAATAAATGGTAAAAGCACTCATACATAAAGCGCATTACGCTACTAAAATTTCATCAGCTACTAATACTTTAATAGCCGATGAACCTATATCTCATGGGGGAACGGGAAAAGGATTTGCTCCGATGGAATTACTAGCTTCCTCTTTGGCCGCATGCACAAGTATTACTTTACGCATGTATGCCGATAGAAAAGAATGGGACTTAGAAAGCATTGAAGTAAACGTTGATATTGAGAGAAATAATGAAGTATCAACGTTTAAAAGAACCATTGATTTAACAGGAAATTTAACTGAAGAACAAACCCATAAATTATTAGACATAGCCAATCATTGTCCTATTCACAAAATACTCAATAGCTCCATTTCAATTCACACCACATTATCATGACAGAGATCACAAAAAAATACAGTAATGAGGATATTACTATCGTATGGAAACCATCGGTTTGCATACATTCCACTTTATGCTGGAAAGGCGAAAAAGGATTAAAACAAGTATTTAATCCTTCTGAAAAACCTTGGATAAAACCAGATGGTGCAACAACAAATGAAATCATTGAACGCGTGAATAATTGTCCATCGGGTGCCATTAGCTTTTATTATAATAATGAGCAAAACAACACGACTGAAACTAAAGCAGAAAGCATTGTAGAAGCCATGCCAAACGGGCCACTATTAGTTTATGGTAACATTACTGTAAAACATAGCGATGGTGAAACCGTTCAAAAAAATAAAGTCACTGCTTTTTGCAGATGTGGTGCTTCATCCAATAAACCATATTGCGATGGCACACATACCAAAAATGGTTTTGTGGGATAAAATATAAATACTACTTTTCATCAAATAAAAAAACATAATGAGTAAAATCGAAAAAATATTTAAAAACAATAAAGCTTGGATTGCCGAAAAATTAGCAGTAGATGAAAACTACTTCGAGAATTTATCGAAAGGACAAAGCCCAGAGTTTTTATACATTGGATGTTCGGATAGCCGTGTAACTGCTGAAGATTTAATGGGTGTGCAACCTGGTGAAGTTTTTATTCATCGTAACATTGCCAATTTGGTAAACAATGTGGACTTAAATGTGATGTCAGTTATAAATTATGCAGTACGTCATTTAAAAGTGAAGCATGTGGTTGTTTGCGGACATTATAATTGTGGTGGTGTGAAAGCAGCAATGCAACCAAAAGACATGGGCATTTTAAATCCTTGGTTACGTAACATCAGAGATGTGTACCGCACGCACAAAGCAGAATTAAATGCTATACAAGACGAAGAAAAAAGATATGAACGACTGGTAGAATTAAATGTACAAGAACAGTGCGTTAACTTAATTAAAACAGCAGCCGTGCAAGAAGCTCATAATGAAAGAGGCTTGATAGTACATGGTTGGGTATTTGATATCCATACCGGAAAACTCATCGACCTTAAAATTGATTTCCCAAAAATATTAGGTGATATTATGGAGATTTATAAATTGTATTAAAAGCGAAAAAGGTGTTGATTTCTCAACACCTTTTTTATTCTCAATTTATCCTCTATTTCTTAAACTTACCTTTTAACGCCGCTAATGCCGACATCATATCATTTGGGTCGTAAGACGCTAATTCTTCTTTTTTAGGTGCTGGTTTGTGCGCGCTTACCGACGCTTCACCTTTCATGGATAAAGCAATACGTTTACGTTTTACATCGCACTCCGTTACGTTTACCCAAACTTGTTGGCCAACTTTTACAATCATATTTGGATCATCCACAAAAGTATCACTCAATTGTGAAATGTGAACTAATCCATCTTGATGTACTCCCACATCCACAAATGCACCAAAATTGGTTACGTTTGTAACGATGCCTGGTAAACGCATCCCTTCTCTTAAATCTTCAATGCTATGCACATGTTCATCAAAACTAAAGGCTTCAAACGATTTACGAGGATCGCGTCCTGGTTTCTCCAACTCACTCATAATATCTTTCAACGTTGGCAAACCAATAGCGTCCGTTACGTAAGACATTAAATTAATTTTTTTACGCAAGTCTTTATCATTAATTAAATCATCAATGCTACAATTTAAATCGCTTGCCATTTTTTCTACAATATGATATGCCTCTGGATGCACAGCACTTTTATCTAATGGATGAATACCATCTCTGATGCGCAAGAAACCTGAACATTGTTCAAACACTTTATCACCCATACGATTTACTTTTAATAACTCTTTACGCGATTTAAAAGCCCCGTGTTCATTTCTATAATCTACAATATTTTTTGCTAAACCTTCTCCAATACCCGATACGTATGATAGTAATTGTTTAGATGCTGTATTTAACTCAACCCCTACTCCATTTACACAACTCATCACTACTGAATCTAATTTATTTTTTAACGCTACTTGATCCACATCATGCTGATACTGACCAACACCAATGGATTTAGCATCTAACTTTACTAATTCCGCTAATGGATCTGCTAAACGACGACCAATAGAAACTGCTCCACGCACGGTTAAATCATATTCAGGAAATTCTTCACGCGCCACATCTGATGCCGAGTAAATAGAAGCGCCTGCTTCACTTACCATAATCACAGGAATTGTTTTAGGTAATACTTCAATGCTTCTAATAAATTGTTCTGTTTCTCTTGATGCTGTTCCGTTACCAATAGCAATAGCTTCTAACTCATGTTTAGCGCACATGGCCATAACCACATGTTGCGAATCCATCACACGGCGTTGAGGCTCGTGAGGATAAATAACAGTTTCTTCTAGTAATTTACCTTGCGCATCTAAGGCAACAACTTTACAACCTGATCTAAATCCTGGATCGATTGCTAAAATAGATTTTTGTCCTAATGGCGATGCTAATAATAACTCACGTAAATTATCAGCAAATACTTGTATGGCTTTTTCATCGGCTATTTGTTTAGTAAATAAACGCATCTCTGCTTCAATACTTGGTTGTAACAAACGCTTATAACCATCTTCAATTGCTAAAGTAATCTGTTCAGCACATTCGTTACGCGATTTAATAAATTGTTTTTTGATTTGTTCATGCGCTTGTTCATCGTCAATGATAATATCTAAAATCAAAAAATCTTCTTTTTCTCCACGGCGCATCGCTAACATACGGTGGCTTGGGCAAGACATTAATGGTTCTTCCCATTCAAAATAATCCTCAAACTTTTGTCCTTCCTCTTCTTTTCCTCTGATGACTTTTGTTTTGATGATGGCAGATTTTTTAAATAGCACACGCATGCCTTCACGCACCACGGCATCTTCACTAATAATCTCTGCAATAATATCTCTTGCACCAGCTAAAGCGTCATCAGGATGTTCGACACCTAATTCTTTATTCACAAATTTTAAGGCTTCAGGAAATAACTCTTTCGTTTCTTGCGCTAAAATTAATTGTGCCAAAGGTTCTAATCCTTTTTCACGAGCTGCAGTTGCTTTGGTACGACGTTTAGGTTTGTATGGTAAATACAAATCTTCTAAGGTCGAAAGTGTTTCGGCTGCTAAAATTTTATCTGATAATTCTTGTGTTAATTTTCCTTGGCCTTCAATCGATTTTAAAATAGCCTCACGACGTTGTTCTAATTGACGTAAGCGTTCAATCTCATTTTTAATGGTGATTACTTGAACTTCATCCAAACTACCTGTAACCTCTTTACGGTAACGAGAGATAAATGGAACGGTGGCACCTTCATCTAATAATTCAACAGTGGATTTAACTTGCTTCGCATCAACTTTTAACTCAGCAGCAATTTTAAAAAATAAAGAAGTATCGGTCATTGTGTTTCTTGTTTAAAGTTTCATTGTTTCTGGTTTTATGAAACAGTGTTAAACAAATATAACTCGATAAAAGTGCCGAAAGTGTTGGATTTATTAACAAATTGAATTTTCTATGACAAGCTTAAATCACTCTAAACTAAACACTTAATAATTAACAATGTTGAAAAAATAAATGCTTAGTTATTCGATTCAAAAACTTCAACTTCGGCAAGTGGGCTAAATAAATACACCGAGCCAGTGCTAATTTCTTTACAACGGTAACGTTTACGAAGTTTCTCCCCTTTTTCAAAAATACGAGAACCATTATATAAAAAATGGGTACGATAAGGTAAATGTTCTAATAATATTAAATGTCCGTTTGTATCATGCGTATCATACAATTTTAAAGTACGCATTAGGGTTGCATCACTACAACTGGCAGCGGCTGGATTTTGCAAATATTTACGCAATGCATACAAAACATCTAAAGGCAAATTATCCGTACTTAAAAAAGGTGTCATTAAAATCCTAAACGATTCCTTCCATTCTTGTCCGTGAGGAGCAACCGTATTACGATGCTTATTAAAGGTATGTAAATGCGCAATTTCGTGAACCAAGGTAATAAAAAACGAGTACTGATTTAAGTTATGGTTAATGGTAATGGTATGATTTAATCCATCTCGTGGCGAGGTATAGTCACCTAATTTCGTACTACGTTCTTTGGTAATTTTTAATTTAAAATCAAATTCAATAATCCAAACAGCAATTTGAACGACGGCAAACTCCGGAATATATTTTCTTAATATTTCCGAATTACGTTGTATTTGTTGCTCGCGGAGACTCATTCTAGAGGCAAGATAAAAGATTAAAGACCTACGATTAAAGATTACTAAATCTTATATCTTTAATCTTACTTCTTTTAATACTTTTTTAAGGTTTGTACTTCGATTTTGATAAAATTTTCTGCGCGTCCTTTTCGTTCATTAAATCTTCTAATGTTACATCGTCATTATGTTCCATGTAGGATTTCACAATTTGTTGACCTAACCACATAGCAACCCTTGGTGGACACTCTTTACTAATGGCTCTTGTAAATGGTCCATCGCTAGTGAATTCAGATACTAATTTTAAATCATTGTCATATAGTTTGTTATCCTTAGCAAAAAAACCCCACACATTTTTTTCATATTTATCTAAATAGTTCATTTGTGCAGTTGTATACCCCATTTTTATTGAATCTTGCACATTAGGCAATAAGCCATCACATACATAAAATAGTTTACCGTAAAAAATCATGTGATTCAATAAATTATTCACAGGATCAGCGTTATCAAATTCAGTAATTACCCAACCGCGAACGGCATCTGATAAAACGTGTTCTTTATTCATCGTACGAGTTCTAAAATTTGGCAGCTGCATCATGCTATAAAAAGGATTTTTACTTCCTAAATACATATCCAAGCCAACACCTATAGTAGAATCAACATAAACGACATTGTATTGAAAACCACTCATAAAGGTCACAAATTGTTTTGGTGTTTTACGTTTCGGAAAAAAAACTTTAAAGCGTTTAACAGCCTCCGTCATTTCATCTCCTATTAATTCAATATCATTATCAGAGTAAGTTTTATTTAAATCATTGTAGGCGGTTTGAATATCTTTATTTGCAATAAAACGCAACAAAGTTTGAGAATATAATGAATCGATTTTGCCTCCGTTATTAACTATGGAGGAAATATAACGCATATAAAATGTAGAATATTTTTTTTCAAACTCTCCCATTTTTAATTGACAATTTTCAGGCGTTAAAGAAAACACATCTTTATCCAATCGCTTAAATACAATAGGATCCAAAGTAACTTTACTAGTATCTACATCCAATTGATTGTGTTTACAGCCTGTCAAAAAATTAACAAATAAAAGGATTGCAAGAAATTTTAAAGTGTAATTCATACCAAAATTTATATTAAATTTACCATGTTAAATTATACAAAAAACAAAACACATGAAAAAGATTTTACTTTTAGTTTCAAGCACTTTATTGTTAGCTAATTCATTTGTGGCTCAAGATGCGGCCGACAAAAAATTTAGATTTGGATTAAGAGTGTCGCCTACGCCAACTTGGTTAAGAAGCACAGATACTAAAGCTGTAGCAGGTAGTGGTGCAAAATTCGGTTTTGGATTTGGCTTACAAACCGAATTTAGAATTAACTCAACAGCATCTTTTGTTACAGGTATTGGTGGTGATTTTTTAGGCGGCAAACAAACATACAAAAACGGGCAGGGTTATGTTTTAGACAAAAACGGAGAATATACAGAATCTGATAAAACTAATTTTGAAGGAGGTCCAACTAGTTTAAATTTAAATAACACTAACAACGATAAATTTTATGTGATAAAAACACGTTCGGTTAAAACAACCTATGTAACTATACCAGTTTTATTAAAATTAATGACAAAAGACATTGGAGGCTTTAAATACTTTGGTATGTTTGGTGGTAATATTGCTATACAAACTAAATACCGTGCCACTGATGAAATTATGGAATTAACCTACGACGGATCAATTGCATCTCCTTATGTTGATGGTGCAACAACCACTATTACCGACATGCGACCAAAAGGTGATTTAATCCCAGTAAATGTTGGATTAAATGTAGGCTTAGGTTTTGAATATAATATATCGGGAAGTACCTCGTTATTTGTAAATGTTAATTATTTACGTGGTTTTATCAATCAATACCAAGGTACATCTGATATTATGGTTGATAAAATTAAAGAAAATATAAACGCAGGCACTAAGCCAGCAAAATCTAAACAAAGCGCTTTTAGCGATGGCGTGCAAATTAACATTGGTGTTTTATTTTAATGAAATAATTACAATTCAATAAAAAAAATCCCAGCATTATCGTTGGGATTTTTTATTTTTATATTTACCTTATCTATGAAACACAACGACATCATACAACATATTGTTAATTGGCTAAAAACGTATTCTGAGAGTTCAAAAACAGAGGGTTTTGTAATTGGTATCTCAGGTGGC
>SYEI01000006.1 GCA_005800865.1 Bacteroidota bacterium
TGCCTGAGATGATTTAGCACCTGTAGTTATGGTGTAAATAATTGCTCCTGCTGGTGTAAGTTCATAAATTTTGCCTGATATAGAAACACATACTAGTGTATTCCCATTTGGATATTGCTCTACACTTCCTTCATTACTTGTATAACCAAAACCCGAAGTTCTTTGATCGTAAATAGAAGGTGCAAAAGCTGAACCTGGTGTAATTGTATAATTATAATTTTCGTCATATGGTGTTATGATTTGGTCAGCACAAGACTGAGATGTAGAAACACCTTGATTGTTAAACCCAGTTAATCTTCCAGATTTCGAAAAGCTAACTCCCGGAAATTCAGGAATCCAATGTGCATCATGAGTTACATTTAAATACTTAGTACCAGTAGCTTGATAAGCAGCTGGATTTCCCCAACGGTATAAAAAATCCCCGCCTTTTCCAGAATTACCACCACTATGGCTTGCTGCTTGAGCTGTTGTTGTACTATGATCAATTACATACCACTCATTTGTGTTATGAGAACTAATAACAACTTGATCTAATATTGGATTATAATCAACGCCATTGCAATGCAACCAATCTTTTTGAGTAAGATAATTTATGTTTAATAATTCTGGATGATTTACTATTGACGTTTGGTAATTAGCTGCGCTAGGATTCACGTTTTGTACTAAATGATCCCAAAAATGCCATTCCCAAACAATATTTCCCGTTGTTGCACCTGTTGGCTGAACTTCAATGATTTTATCAGGCCAAATACCTGTAGAACTTAATGATGTTATAGTTCCACCTGCCGCCGTTAACTGCGCTTGTGTTTTTAATTCATAGGCAATTAACAACACATTGCCGTTAGGCATAACACAATGATCATGATGTGTATAAAAAGTAGTTGAAGAATGATCATAACTCCAAGTAATGTTTCCGCTATAATCTACTTTTTGCACTCGCCCACTTGCACCACCACCAGTAAACACAGAATTTGTAATTTTAACACTTCTAACTAGGGTACCTCCCGGTTCTAAGTGAGATGAATATCCAGTTCCGCCAGTCAAACCTGACCAAGTTTTTATGTTTACATTATTGGTATCCACTAAATAAGCAGTGGTTGCGTTACCATTACTATACAACGTATAACCCGGCCATTGCTGGGAAAAAGATACTATGGAAAGAAATAAAGAAACAATTGTTAGGATGCGTTTTTGAATCATAATCATGTGGTTTAATTTTATGTAAACTAAAAGTAAACAAATTATGAAGCGCTTAAAAACTAATGAGATGAAATGATGCTTTTTTGAGGTTAAGGATTAAAGTGTTTTAACACATCCTCTTCGTAGCTATTGCCAACAGGAATTTTTTTATCGCCCAACTGTAACATTTTGTTTCTTAAACTTTCAACCTTTTTAATAGGAACAATAAAAGACCGATGAACTCTCATAAATTCTGTTGAGGGTAGTTTTTCTAACATCGCTTTCATAGTCATGCGGGCTACAATGGTTTTTTGATTATTAATATAGATTTTTAAATAATCGTCTAAAGCTTCAATACACATAATATCATCTAACATAATTTTCTGTAAGCTATAATCTGCCCTAACAAAAATATGTTGAGTTTTTTGATTATTAGAACTTGCAAAATAATCACGAGCCTTATCCGTAGCTTGTTTAAATCGTTCAAACGTAAATGGTTTTAATAAATAATCTAATGCATTTAAATTAAAGCCTTCTACAGCGTATTGCCCATGAGCGGTACAAAAAATAACTAGTGTGTTTTGTTCGATATTTTTATAAAAATCAATTCCTGTTAGCGAAGGCATATGAATATCTAAAAACAATAAATCAACTGGATATTTATTTAAATGTTTTAAAGCCTCATTGGGTTTGGTAAATGTCTTTTGTAAATCAACATAATCTAACTGAGCACAAAATGCTTCAATTACATTAAGTGCCAATGGTTCATCATCTATGGCAAGTGCTTTAATCATGAATGTTTAAAACTAAAATAACTGTAAACATACTATCTTTTTCTATAATGTTTAAAGTATAATTTTGAGGGTATAATAAATTTAGGCGTTGTCTTGTATTTTCGATGCCGAGACCGCTTTTGTTTAAAGTATTGTTATTTGTGCTAACACAATTATTTTTGACTTGCAATTTCAATTCTGTTTCCGAAATTGAAATGTGAATATCAATAGCAGAATTTTCTTCGGAATTAACGCCATGTTTAAACGCATTTTCAATAAAAGGAATCAAAACTAAAGGTGCGATTTTTTTATCAATCACAGAGCCTTCGCAAACATAGGTTAATTTAACATTAGATGTTAAGCGCATGCGCTGTAACTCAATATAGTTTGAAATATAATTCAATTCTTTTTCGAGCACAACAAAATTAGCATTACTATCATTGAGCACATAGCGCATCATGTCGGATAGTTTTACAACTGCATCAGCTGTTTTTTCGTTTTTTAATATTGCCAACGAATAAATACTATTTAAGGTATTAAATAAAAAATGCGGATTGATTTGAGCTTTTAAATACGATAGCTCTGCATTTGCTTTTTCTGTTTCTGTTTGTTTTAAACGTTCTCTGATTTTTAATAGCAAGGAAAAAATAAGTACAATTAAAAATTGCAAGAAATTATGATTTAATAAAAAGAATAAAGGAAATCTGCGAGGTGGTCTAAAACCATGGAGGCCTCTAGGCTTGGGGCCATGATCCATTAATAACTCTGGCAATAACATGATAACTAAGTAACAAATTAATATGATTACAGCATATATAAAATACTTTTTAGGGATATAAAATCGAGGAGTGAAATAATAATAGTTGGCGTAAAAAAACAGCAATAATAAAACAGTCACACTAAAATCTCTTTGAAAAAAATCAGCGTGTATCAAGCGCTGTACGTCGCCTGAATCTGGCGAAAATACAATAGGAAAGGTTAAAAAGGCCAAGCAACCTAATACATGAATGAGTATATACTTACCGTTAATTTGCATCCTATAAATGTAATGTTGCTTTTGCAATTCAACTAATAACTTAGGTAAAGCTTATTTTTTTGTAGGCGAATTATTTTTTAATGGCCTGCTCAATAGAGTTTGTCAACACTACAAACTCCGCAACTGATAATTGCTCTGCTCTCTTGTCTAAATAAATAGATTCAACAACTGAATTTCCGCTGAGTACTTTTACTGAATTACGAACTGTTTTTCGGCGTTGATTAAATGAGGCTTTTACTACTTTAAAAAATAAATCTTCATCACAATTCAATTTACCTGTTGTATTTCTTGTTAATCTAATAACCCCAGACTTTACTTTTGGTGGTGGATTAAACACATGCTCACTTACCGTAAACAAATATTCTATTTTATAAAAAGCTTGCAACAATACGCTTAAAATACCATAGGCTTTTGAGCCCGGTTTCTCGGCAATACGCACCGCTACTTCTTTTTGAAACATACCAACCAATGCTGTAATATCATCACGATGCTCCAACACCTTAAACATAATTTGAGTAGAAATATTATAAGGAAAATTTCCGACCACTTTAAATTTGCCTTTGGCGGCAAAAGGATGCAAATCTGCTTCTAAAAAATCTTGAAACTGAACTTTATGTTGATGTTGTGGATATTTTTGTTTTAAAAACTCAATAGATTCAGTATCAATATCAAAAGCAGTAAAATTATCTTTCTCAATTAAATATTGAGTTAATACTCCTGTACCGGGGCCTATTTCTAAAATAGCCAACTCATCCTGTGGCAGGGCATTAACTATTTTTTGCGCAATATTTAAATCTATTAAAAAATGCTGACCTAAATGTTTCTTTGCTTTTACTGGTGAAGCCATGGCTTAAAAGTAAGTAAAAGAATTAACTAATCACATCTTAGAAACTGTGTAATTATAGTGATAAAATTGTCTGCAATTTTTTTGAGAATAGTACTTGATTTATTAGATTTACAAAAACCACTATTTGAAATTATTTTATGCGCTTACTAATTTTTTTCATTGCTTTTTCATCAATCTCCCTTTTTGCAGGTACACCAGATAGTTTAAAAACTAAAAAATGGGCTGTAGGGATTACATACTCCCCCGATTTTTGTTATAGAATTGCTTACAAAGGAAAAACAGAGGCCTTTTCAAGCAATAGCGAAAAAGGAAAAATTGGTTTTACTGCGGGAGTTAATTTATTATACCGTTTGATGGATAAAATAGGCATTGAATTTGGCGTATTATATTCAACAAAAGGTCAAAAAGTAAATACCGTAGCATGGGATTCACCCAACGGAGGATATTATGATCCAGCCATTCCTAATTATGACGAACAAGGAACCATGGTTGAACCTGAAAAACATATTACTTACACTTACAAATACATAGAGATTCCCTTAAAAGTAAATGTGTATGTAATTAATAAAAGATTAAATGTGTTTCCTAGCATAGGTTGTTCGGCAAATATTTTTACGGGGAAAACTACTAAAACTAAATATATACTTGCAGATAGTAGTCCAATTAAAACCACCCAAAATTTCCAACGCAAAAACATTCCGAGTACTGAATTTGCTTTATTACTAGGCGTTGGTTTAAGTTATGACATCAACAAGAACATATTTGTTAAGCTAGAGCCAAGCTATAGAACATTTATCAGACCTTTAATAGATGGGCCCGTAAGTGGGACGCTTTATTCGATAGGAGCAAATGCTGGTGTTTATTTTAATTTTTAAGCTATTTGTTTAGATCTTGGTAATTAGTGTCGATAATTCTCAATGATTTACGACTATTTATTCTTACTCTTTTAACGGAGAGCTGTTTAATTATAAATCCTACTGCAATTAATGAAGCGCTTGCAAAAACTGTTGTCTGATTAACTAAAGGATCATCTTTATTGATGAAATTATTAAAAGTATCTAGTCCTACAAATAATAGGCCTCCTGTATAAAAAAAACTACTAAATAAACTATACAAATGATTTACATCTCTTAATTTAATAACTTTAATTTTAGATATCGGCAAGCTTGAATCATTATCAAAAATAATAAGACTGTCTTTCATGTTAACCATCTTATTGATTCTATATTTAAGTTCTCCTTTTAACTTATATTCAATATAAGAACCATTATGTAATTGAATGGATTTAAAATGATTAAATCTTACAATATCTATTTCTAATATTTTTTGGGCAAAACAAA
>SYEI01000066.1 GCA_005800865.1 Bacteroidota bacterium
CAATTTGCCGGTATACTAGTTGACGGAGTTAGTGGGATTGTGACGCATATTGCGAAATGTTGTAAACCAATACCTGGAGATCAAATTATCGGCTTTGTTACTCAAGGTAACGGTGTTGCAATTCATAGACGTAGTTGTAATGGAATAAAGCGCCAAGCTAAGCTAATGCCAAATAAAGTAGTAAATGTTGATTGGGGCTCTGATATTAAAACAGCCGTGTTTAATGCGGATATTGAAATTATTGCGAATGACAGATCGGGTTTATTGCGTGATTTAACTGATTTATTTGCGGTAGAACGGTTACATATAAATGGTTTACGAACGGTATGTCGGAATAACCGCTCATTTATGGTGTTTACCCTGCAGGTTACAGGTTCTGATTTTAATTTTGAATGGATTATTAATAAAATATTTAGAATCCAAGGTGTAATAGAAGCATCACGTAAATAAAAGAAAAGGCATTACATTGAGGAAGATAGCAATAGCACCAATGTTAGATTGGTCTGATAGGCATTATCGGTATTTTATGCGACAAATAACCACACAAACAGAGTTATACTCAGAAATGATTGTAGCTGATGCAATTTTACATGGAAACCGAGAAAAGTTACTAGCTTATTCAGAAAGTGAGAAACCGCTTGCTGTACAGCTTGGAGGTTCAGACCCACAAAAATTAAGCATTGCGAGTAAAATTTGTGAAGATTACGGTTATTCTGCAATTAATTTAAATGTGGGTTGTCCTTCAGATAGAGTTAAATCGGGTAATTTTGGTGCTTGCTTAATGCGGGAGCCAAATCTTGTTGCTGATTGTATACAAGCAATGCGGGGTTCTGTATCCATACCTGTTACATTAAAACATAGAATTGGATTAGATTATGAAGATAGCTATAACGCATTGTTAAAATTTGTAGAATCTATAGCTAAAATTGGCTGTGTTGATTTTATTGTTCATGCGCGCAATGCTATTTTAAAAGGCTTATCACCTAAACAAAACCGTGAAGTCCCGCCATTAAAATATAATTTTGTGTATCAACTAAAAAAAGATTTACCCCAGTTAAATATTATGATAAATGGTGGGATAAAAACAGTTGAAGAAATTCAGGAACATTTACACCATGTAGATGGTGTGATGTTGGGGCGAGAAGCATATTATAATCCGTATTTGTTTAGTAATTTTGATGAGTTATTTTTTAGCGAGTTAAATAATGATTCAAATTATGTAACTAAAACGCGTAAACAAATTGCTAAGTCTATGATTAATTATTTAGAAATCATGGCGTTAAAAGATATACCATTACATCATATTACAAGACATATGATTGGCTTATATCACGGGTGTGCTAATGCAAAACTGTGGCGTCATACATTAACGCAAGATATAATAAAAAGTAATAATATTAAAACATACATTGATCTTATGGATAAGATGGAGAACTAATAAAAATAAGTTTAGTTTATTTAACTTCATAAAAAGGATAATCATACAATGCAACGTGTAATGTGTAAAAGTAAAATTCATCGAGCACGAGTGACTCAAGCAGATTTAAATTATATGGGTTCAATAACTATAGATAAAACATTAATGCTAGCCTCAGATATAATGCCATATGAACAAGTGCATGTGGTTAATGTCACTAATGGTAATCGTTTTGTAACATATGCTATTGAAGGTGGTATTGATAGTGGGGTGATTTGTGTGAATGGTGCGGCGGCTAGATTAGTTGCACCTGATGATATTGTGATAATTATATCGTACGCACAGTATAATGAAGCTGAAATGCTCGAGTTTAAGCCGAAAGTAATTTTTGTCGATAGACAAAATAAAATGCTAATGGATAGCGGAATCGAAAAAGAGTTTACTCGATATGACGATGACCTAATTGTGTTATAATTTATTACTTAAGTATCAGTTAGAGTTTATACGATTATGCAACAAGAATTAAGACCGTTACCGATTAGTAATTCGGATATTACTACCATTATTACGAATAATTTTCTATATATAGACAAAACCAAGTTTGTGTATGATATGATAAAAGTTCCAAGTAAATATTTTTTATCTCGTCCACGTCGCTTTGGTAAAAGTACATTACTTTCAACATTTAACGAAGTATTTAGTGGTAAAAAAGAGTTATTTAAAGACCAATGGATTTATAATAGCTCGTGGGATTGGCAAGAATATCCAATTATCCGGATGGATTTTAATGTGGCGATGAGCGCTGATTTAGAGGCGTATATTAAAGAAGAATTACGAACCATTGCAATTGCTTACGATGTATTTAATGAAAACGATTTTAACCGGCTGAGCTATACTTTTTATTTTAAGAATCTAATTCTACAATTATACGCTAAATATGATAAAAAACAAGTAGTAATTCTAATTGATGAGTATGATAAACCAATTTTGGATGTTATTGATAAGGTTGAAGAAGCCAAAGCTAAACGTGACATACTTAAAGGTTTTTATGGTGTAATTAAAGGAGTTGATGCACAAGTTAGATTTGTATTTTTAACAGGAGTCACAC
>SYEI01000067.1 GCA_005800865.1 Bacteroidota bacterium
CGGTTATTGTGGCTGATGCACAAGGTTGCTTAGTAACTTTAAATACATCGATTAGTACATCAGGAGCAGGACCTGCATTATCAATTTCATCTCAAACAAATGCTGTATGCGCTTCATCTACAAATGCAGGCGCTTCTATTTCTGCAACTGGAACAGGACCGTTTACATATAGTTGGACACCAGTTGGTGGAAATTCAGCTACGTCTTCTGGGTTATCTGGAGGAACGTATACTGTGTTTGTTGCTGATGCATCTTTATGTGTAAGTACCATTACAATAAACATAACACAACCGCCAGCTATTGTAGTTACGGTAACTAATACAACTGCAAGTTGTGGAAACTATGATGGTAGTGCAACTGTAACAATGAGTGGAGGTACAGGTTCTTTAACACCATTATGGAGCGTAAATAGCAATAGCGCAACTGTTACCGGTTTATCAGCAGGAACTTATAGCGTTTTGGTAACTGATGCTACAGGTTGTACAGCTTCTGCTATTACTAATGTAAATTCAGTAGGCTCATTAACGGTAAATACGTCTGCGGATGTTACAATTAATGATGGAGAAAGCACTCAAATAACCGCATTTGTGCCAAATGGTGCTTCTGTAGTTTGGACACCGTCAACAGGCCTTAGCTGCGCTACATGTTCTGAGACTATTGCTTCACCTACTGTTACTACAGAATATTGTGCCTATACAACCATTGGTTCTTGTGCCGACACATCTTGTGTTTTAATTACAGTAGAAGTAGATTGTGAGAGTAAAACAGATTATTCTACACCAACAGCATTTAGTCCTAATGCCGATGGAATTAACGATGAGTTTTGTTTAAAAGGTTGGAATGAATGTGTTACCACATTTTATATTGGTATTTATAACAGATGGGGAGAGAAAATATATGAATCGGAAGACCCAGGTTTTTGTTGGGACGGAACTTTTAAGGGTAGTCCATTAAACTCAGCAGTATTTGTTTATTATATTAAAGCAACTGTAAAAGATATTGGAGAAGTTGTAAGAAAAGGAAATATTACATTAGTTAAATAGGAGAAATGATGACAAGATTTATTATACTAGTAGTTGGATGTTTACTGTTTCAAACAGCAACATCACAAGATTTCCATTTTTCTCAATACAACGAAAACCCATTATTGGTGAATCCTGCTTTAGCTGGTTCCAATCATGTGATGAGAGGATCGATTGTCTACAGAACACAATGGAGTGCAGTTGCCACACCATACACTTCTTTCGGTCTATCTTTTGAATCAAGATTTAAAGCAAGTAATTGGGAAAAAGCGGATGCCAAAAGAGGAATGATATTCAAAAAAGCGAAAAACAGAATGGCTGGCGGAATTTCGATTTATAATGATAATGCTGGAGATGCCAAAGTTGGAACATTCGCAACTAATTTAACCTATGCCATGTTTTTTCCTCTTAATACAAATAGTAGTATCTCGCTTGGATTACAAGGAGGATTTGTTCAACGTAAAATGAATGGATCTAATTTGATTTATGGAGAACAGTATAACGGTTATACTTATGATGTTAACTTGCCATCAGGCGAAGCTTACACGAGACAAAGTTTTATGTACGGTGATGTTGCCAGTGGAATAGTGTATACTTTTAATCGTGGAGAAAGATCTGTTGCGGCTAATGATCAAATTAATGCACAAGTTGGTTTTGGCGCATTCCATTTAACGCGTCCGCAGCAGAATTTTTTAAATGGTGAAAGCGACCGAATGTATAGAAAGTACGTGTTTCACGGAAACTTATTATTTGGCATTCCTAATACCCTAATGGGAATTGCGCCAACCTGGTTAGTGCAAATGCAAGGACCTTCAAAAGAAATCATGGCAGGTTTAATGATGAAGTATTATATAAAAGACAATTCTAAATATACTGGTAATATAAAACGTTGGTCTATTGGGGTTGGAGCTAATTACAGAACAGGAGATGCTGTTATTACTACATTATTGATAGAATTTGGAAGATTTGCAGTTGGTTACAGTTATGATATTAATGTTTCAAAATTGGCAAATGTGAGTAGTGGAAGAGGTGGTTCGGAAATTACTTTAAGAATGATGACTCCCACAGCTTTCTTGTATCAACGAAGATCAAAAGCAATGTATTAGAATCACTTATATATTTTAGTATATTTATTGCTGAAATATGTTGACTCAAAATTCTTTAATTTTATTACGAGGTTTGCCAGGTGCAGGTAAATCTACTTTAGCACATGTGTTGTCAGAGAACAATACCTATCCTATTTTTTCAGTAGATGATTTTTTTACAGATGAGCTTACTGGCGAATATGTTTTTAATTTTAGTGATAATCATTTAGCCTATAAGCAATGCGAAGAATTGTCTAGAGATGCTATGAAACAAAACATTGTTAAGGTATTTGTACATAATACATTTACAATGGATTGGGAATTAGAGCCCTATTTTAAATTGGCTTCCGAATTTAAGTATGCTTTGTTTGTAGTAACAGTTGAAAATTATCATGATAAACAAAATACTCATGGAGTGAGTAACGAACAATTACATAAAATGGCTGAGAAGTATAAAGTAAAGTTACTTTAAATAATCTTTTTCAACCTCTCCGTAATTTCCAAAACAGCAGGACACACCAGAGTGTTTCTGTAAGTCAGATCTAAAATTTGCTCCATACGTTTTCTATCAGTGTGTGGATATTCACGGCAGGCATTTGGTCTTGCTTCATAAACAGAACAGTAATTATTAGAACCTAAAAAAGGACAAGGTGCTTGACGAAGAACATAATCTTTGTCTTCATCAATACGTAAATATTTGTCAATGAATTCACCTGGCTTTTGTCGTAAGTGTTTTGCTAAACGTTCAATATCCCTATTATAAAAAATAGGAGAAGTAGTTTTGCAGCAATTGGCGCAGGCTAGACAATCTATTTCTTCAAACACTTCGTCGTGTAAAGTATGAAATTGATTATCTAAATTTTTTGGTTTGGTCCGCTTGAGTTTGTCAAAAAAAATCCTGTTCTCTTTCTTAAGAGTAGACGCTTTTTGATTATGTTTTTCAATATCCAAGATACAACGTGTAAATTAGAGGTGTGCGGATTAACGGTTTTAGTAAGGGTTTTCAGTAATAAATTCTTCGGGTGTTTTGGCGTCTTCAATAGAGAAGTGTCCAATTTTTGTGCGACATAAAGTATCTAAATAGGCGCCACTATTTAAAGCTAAGCCAAAATCACGGGCGATGCTTCTAATGTAAGTTCCTTTAGTGCAGGCAATTCTAAAATCAACTAAAGGCAGTTCGCAACGCGTTATTTCAAATTCCAATATTTCAATCGGACGAGCTTTTAATTCTATTTCTTCGCCAATGCGGGCTAATTTGTATAAACGTTTGCCGTCAACTTTCACAGCACTAAACATTGGCGGAACCTGTTCTTGCTTGCCAATAAAGGATTTAGCTGTTTCGTAAATTAATTCTTCAGTAATGTGCTCTGTTGGAAATATTTCATCCACTTCTTTTTCTTTGTCGTAGCAAGGAGTAGTGGCACCAATAAAAAAAGTGCCCGTGTATTCTTTTGGTAAATCTTGAAAAGAAGAAATCTCTTTTGTTTTTTTACCAGTGCAAATAATTAATAAACCTGTTGCTAATGGATCTAAAGTGCCTGCGTGTCCAATTTTTAAATGAACCAATTTATCATCCAATAATAAAGAAGGATGTTTTTTTAAAGCATGTTTTAATTTATTGACAGCCTGAAACGACGACCAAGTGTATGGTTTATTAATGAGGAGTAGTTCGCCGCTGCGATAATCGTGTTCCATCAGTATAGTTTAAAAACTATGACCCATTTTATCTTTCTTGGTCTGCATATACTTTTCGTTATGCGGATTGGATTGAATGATGATAGGAACATTCTCTACTACCTCTAAACCATAACCAATTAAACCAACACGTTTTACAGGATTATTAGAAATTAATTTCATTTTGCTAATTCCTAAATCTCTAATAATTTGGGCACCAACACCGTAATCACGTTCGTCCATTTTAAAACCTAGTTCTAAATTAGCTTCAACGGTATCGCGACCCTGTTCTTGTAGTTTGTACGCTTTTAATTTATTCAATAAACCAATACCTCTGCCTTCTTGGTTCATATAAACAATGGCACCTTTACCTTCTTTTTCAATCAACTCCATGGCTTTGTGTAATTGTGGGCCGCAATCACAACGGCAAGAGCCAAAAATATCTCCGGTAACACAAGATGAATGTACTCGCACTAAAACAGGTTCGTCTTTATTCCATTCGCCTTTTACTAGCGCCATGTGTTCTTCTCCGTTTGTATCAACTTTGTAAGCAATTAATTTAAAATCACCCCACTGAGTTGGCATATCCACTTCAACCTGACGAGTCACAATGCTTTCTTTACTTAAACGGTAAGAAATTAAATCTTTAATAGTCACAATTTTTAAATCGTGTTTTTTAGCAATCTGAACTAAATCTGGTAAACGAGCCATCGTCCCATCTTCGTTCATTATTTCTACTAAAGCACCACAAGGTTCAAAACCTGCTAAACGCGCAAAATCAATCGTTGCTTCGGTATGTCCTGTGCGACGTAAAACCCCGCCAGTTTTAGCAATTAAAGGAAAAATATGCCCTGGTCTTCCAAAATCAGAAGCCTTCATATTTGGGTCAATTAATGCCTGAACGGTTTTTGAACGATCTGAAGCAGAAATACCCGTTGTGCAATCATAACCTAATAAATCAATAGAAACGGTAAAGGCCGTTTCATGTAAAGCCGTGTTTGAAGAAACCATTAATTCTAGTTTCAACTCTTTTGCTTTTTCTTGAGTAACGGCCGCGCAAATTAAACCACGCCCGTGAGTTGCCATAAAGTTGATAATTTCAGGAGTTACGTTTTGTGCGGCTGTTAAAAAATCGCCTTCATTCTCTCTATCTTCATCATCTACAACAATAATAACTTTCCCTGCTTTAATATCAGCAATGGCTTCTTCGATGGTATTTAATTTGATTGTTTCCATGGGGCGCTAATTTACGAATTTAATGGTATTTATAGGAACAGTATTTGGGCTTTTTAGTTTAATAATTAGCTAAAATATAAAAACCGCCGTTACTTATATTTAAAGCAACTGCGGTTATTTTGTACAAATTATGATGATTATTTAATTTCAGTAATGAATTTGTCTTTTGGTGTACGCACTTTTTTCAAATTCATTAACCAATCATTTGATTCATCTCTATATCCCAAAGGTAAAATCACAGCAGTTCTTAACCCTTTTTCTTTTAGACCTAACAATTCATCTAAAGCAGGATAGTTAAAACCTTCCATTGGCGTTGCATCTACTTTTAATTCAGCAGCAGCAGTCATGGCTATACCTAATGAAATGTAAGCTTGTTTAGCAGCATGTTGGTAGTTTTCTTCAGCCGGACGTTTAGGATAAGCGCCAATTAGCATCATTCTGTAAGCGTCAGAAACACTTTCGGGCATATTGCGTTCAGTGCTATGGCGTTTAAATACTTCATTAATGCGGTCTTCCGTATATGTATCCCAAGCAGCAAATACTAACAAGTGAGAACAGTCGCTAATTTGAGTTTGACCATTCGCTACAGGTTTTATTTTTTCTAATAATTCTTTATTTGAAATAACAATAATTTCATAAGGCTGCAAGCCTGATGATGAAGGCGCTAAACGCGCTGCTTCCAAAATTGTGTCTACTTTATCTTGAGGAACTATTGTTCCATTCATTTTTTTGGTGGCATAGCGCCAGTTTAAGTTTTCTAGGATACCCATTTTATATGTTATGTTAATTTACATTCTTATTTTATGGAAGCAATAGTAATTACTTTACTTGATCTATTTTAAACTATAAACACAATAAAATATAAAATTGTCAGGAACGACATTTAACTTGTGTTTGCGGTGAGTTATCTTATCCTTTTTTACGCGCTTAATTTTTTCCTGTAAACAGTTTTTCTACAACCTTTGTTCTATAAGTAAATATTTCTTCTACACGTTTTCTTATAAATAATTTATGTGCGATAGTTCCTAAAATTCCAAAGGGAAGCACATAGTTGACTTCATCGTGCATCTCAACCCCCGTAGATGTTTTTTTAAATGAATGGCGATGATGCCATAATTTATAAGGACCAAAACGTTGTTCATCAATAAAATATTCTCCATCTTTTACGTGTGTAATTTCTGTCATCCATTTTACAGGAATGCCTAGGATGGGTTTAAGAATGTAAGTAATGATTTGCCCAGCATACATTTTTTCGCCATCTTTTTTGTCGGATGTAATCACAAAGTCCATTTCGGGAGGTGTTATTTTTGATAAGTTATTTGGAGATGAAAAAAAGTTCCAAGCTTGTTCTAACGAAATAGGTAAATGTTGCGTACTCTTGATGCTATAGAATTTCATATGTAGATTTTATTGTTTTTTTAGTTGTCAAATGGTTTAGCCAGTTTATCTTCATTAGTTTTGTGTTTTGGCAAACATGGCTATTTCATAATGTTGTATCTTTGTTATAAGACAAATAAAGCAGCGCAATGTTTCAATTATTCATTGATAATTTAAAAACTAATTTACAAAAACCATTACCAGGCGAAGAAGCTCAGTTTGAGATGGCTCATGTAAAGAGGGAAAAACTTGCAGACTTATTTGGCGAATATAAAAATTACCGAGCAAGTGCTGTATTGATTTTACTATATCCTAATGAGCAAAATCAAACTTCTGTTTTATTGATTGAGCGCATGGCTTATAACGGACACCATAGTGGACAAATAGCTTTTCCAGGCGGTAAAGTTGAACCAGGTGATATTGATTTACAAGCAACGGCTTTACGCGAATTTTTTGAAGAAACTGGTTCGGACGCAATACCTACTGTTATTGGTAAATTAACACCTGTGTATATTCCAGTCAGTAAATTTATGGTGCAACCTTTTGTTTCTTATGTTGAGGAAAAACCAAATTTTACGGCAAGTGCTTATGAAGTGAATGAACTCATTGAATGGGAAATCGATCATTTATTAAACCCAGACATCATTAAGGAAAAAACCTTAGAGCCAACACCAGGACTTAAATTAAAAACACCCTACTTTGATGTACAAGGTAAGGTGCTTTGGGGTGCAACAGCAATGATGCTGAATGAATTAAAAAAAATTATTAGTCCTTAGAACTCACAATTATTAGGAGTTCTTGGGAAAGCAATAACGTCGCGGATGTTAGTCATTCCCGTTACAAATAATACCAAACGCTCAAAACCTAATCCAAAACCTGCATGCGGACAAGCACCAAAACGGCGAGTATCTAAATACCAACTCATTTCTTCAGTAGGAATATGCATATCATTCATACGAGCTTCTAATTTCTCTAAACGCTCTTCACGTTGCGATCCGCCAATAATTTCGCCAATACCAGGGAACAAAATATCCATAGCCGCCACTGTTTTTCCATCATCATTCATACGCATATAAAACGATTTGATGTCTTTTGGATAGTCGGTTAAAATCACTGGTTTTTTAAAATGCTTTTCTACTAAGTAACGCTCGTGTTCGCTTTGCAAATCAGCTCCCCAGCCTTCAATGATGTATTGGAATTTCTTTTTCTTGTTGTGGTTTGATTCACGTAAAATATCGATTGCTTCAGTATAAGTTATTTTGGCAAACTCATTTCCTAAACAGAAATTTAATTTCTCTAATAAATTTAATTCGCTGCGTTCTGTTTGAGGTTTATTTTTTTCTTCATCTAACAAACGTTGCGATAAAAACTCAATGTCTTCTTTATTTTTATCTAAAGCATAAGTTATCACATACTTCAGCATTTCTTCTGCTAAAGCCATGTTGTCTTGCAAATTATAAAATGCCATTTCTGGTTCTATCATCCAAAACTCCGCTAAGTGACGTGTTGTGTTTGAATTCTCCGCTCTGAATGTTGGTCCGAAAGTATACACGTCGCTAAACGCCATTGCTGCTAATTCGCCTTCTAATTGCCCCGA
The DNA here is from genome assembly GCA_005800865.1 of Bacteroidota bacterium. Taxonomy (GTDB): domain Bacteria; phylum Bacteroidota; class Bacteroidia; order B-17B0; family Aurantibacillaceae; genus UBA4416. Next base: position 7,992 of record SYEI01000067.1, read on the forward strand.
AACGGTTAAGTTAGTTGATTTACCGAAGAAATCTTGTTTGTAATCGATTTCACCAGTTTCTGTTAGTGGTGGATTTTTAGGGTCTAAAGTGGATACACGAAACATTTCACCAGCACCTTCTGCATCGCTGCTAGTAATGATTGGCGTATGCATGTAAACAAATCCTTTATCATTAAAAAATTTATGAATAGCGTATGCTAACGTGTGACGTACTCTGAAAATAGCACCAAACGTACCTGTACGAAAACGTAAGTGAGCAATCTCTCTTAAAAATTCTAAAGAATGCGCTTTTGGTTGTAATGGATATGGATTTGGTTTTGAAATATCTGATTCAGCATCACCATATACTTCAATATCAGACACAACGATTTCAACCGTTTGTCCTTTACCTTGCGAAGCGATTAATTTACCAGTAACACCAATACAAGCGCCTGGCGTTAAACGTTTTAAAGTTTCTGCATTAAAGGTTTCAAAATTAACAACCGCCTGAATATTATTAATGCACGAACCATCATTAATGGCAATAAATGAATTATTACGAAATGTACGAACCCAACCTTTTACGTTTACTGTTTGGTCGATTTGTATTCCTTTTAAAACTTCTTTAATTTTTGTGCGAGTTGTCATAATGTGAAATTTGAGGATGTGAAGATAATAAAATCAATGGGCTTTAAAAAGGGAATTTTTAATATTTGGAAGATTAGGGCGTGTCCCTCCTGCCGTCGGGTCGGGCTTTTCGTTGCAAGTCCTCGCCATTCGTCCCTCATGGCTGTGGGCTTTCCACTACAATCCCTCACGCGGGGCTTACACTAAATTGAAGCTTAAACATCGGTTCAGCGCAAGTTTGCGTGAGGAATGCAAGCGAAAATCCTTTTACGCAACGGAGTGAAGTAAAAGATTGCAGCGGCAGCCCGACCAGCCTTTTTCAGGCTGGGCACGCCATAAAACTCTTAAAACCTGAGCTCAAACAGAGCTAATTTATACTAAAATGAAAGCTATCTTTGTACTTACCATAATTGTTACCGACATTTGTGATCATAATTAAATTCTCATGGAAAACGACATCGAAATACCTTATACTATATATATTGAAGCAACGCCAAATCCTGCTTCTATGAAATTTGTTGCTAATAAAGTCTTAATAAAAGAAAAAGGGGCGACAGCTGAATATAAAAATATTTCTGAAACGCAAACAGCTCCAATTGCTAAGCAGTTATTTCAGTTCCCATTTGTGAAAACCATTTTTATTGCTTCTAACTATATTACTGTTACAAAAACAGATGCAGTAGAGTGGGATGATATTAGTTTGGAGCTACGCATTTTCTTAAACGATTATTTAAACAAAGGCAATTTAATTGTTACAGCTTTACCGCAGCAAGAAGTAGCTGTTGATAATACATTTACTGAAAAGAAAATTATCAGTACACAACACGTTGCTGCTAAGGATGAAGTTGAAGCAAAAATTATTGAAATATTGGATCAATATATTCGCCCAGCAGTAGAATCGGATGGGGGTATGATTACTTTCAAAGAATTAAAAGAGGGTGTAGTTACTGTGCAGATGCGTGGTGCTTGCAGCGGCTGTCCAAGTAGTACCATGACTTTAAAAGCTGGCATTGAAGCGTTATTAAAGCGTTTGTTGCCTGATGCAGTTAAGGAAGTTGTGAGCGAGGCGATGTAAGGTTTAACCGCAAAGCTTGCAGAGTTTTTTCGCAAAGAAAAAAGAGGGCGTTGTTTTATTACAAAACACTTTTATCTATGTTCTCTATGTGACTATGTGTTTAAAATTACTTATCCGCGTAAGCAATACTCAACACACTAATTTGTATCCCTTCTATTTGTTGTAATAGCTGACAACAGGCTTCAATAGTTGCGCCCGTAGTAATAACATCATCTACAATGACTACATGTTTATTTTTAAATGTTTCCGGAGCAATTAATTCAAATACGTCTTCTACATTTTCCCAACGTTCATATTTACTTTTTTTGGTTTGTGTTTCGGTAAATTCTTTACGGATTAAAACGTTTGTGTTTAAAGGAATATTTAGGCCTTCCGCCAAACCTCTGGCAAATTCTTCACTTTGATTATAGCCGCGTATTTTAAATTTCTTGCTATGTAATGGAACAGGAATAATAAAGTCAGCTTTACTAATGATCTCATTTGTTTTTAAATCTTCTGCATACCATCTACCAACCAATACTGCTAAATCCTTGTTATGCTTATATTTTATAGAGTGTAGTATTTTTTGAATGCTTCCTTTTTTAGTGAACAAATAAAAACTACTTGCTAGTAATAAAGGAGTTCTCCCATAAAATAGAGTGTCAACAGGGTTACGTTGTTGTTTATGAAAATTGGTTTTTGGTAAATTGGTGTAGCAGTAATTACAAACTTGTTCTTCGTGTTTAAACAGAGAGTTACCGCAACTAACGCAATTGCGAGGGTAGATAAGGGCTAAAAAATCATCAAGCATTTACAATTTACCAGCCAGTGTACAACTTAGTTTATACTTATTGACTTTGCCCGATAAATTAAACAGCTCCACGTACACTACATAAATTCCTATAGGTGCCTTTTCGTTATCATCATTTATACCATTCCAACTTAGTATACCATCCTGTGCCAGTTGTTCATTACGAATTAGATGACGAATTAATCTTCCTTTACTATCATAAATATAAACGTTAACTGCTTTTCCTGGTTCATCCAATTTATAAGAAATGTTTAATACATCATCGTATCCGTCATTATCAGGAGAAAATAATGGATTAGGAATAGTAACTCCACTTCCGCCATCGGCTTGTAAATATTGAGAATTACGATAAGCAGGAGTAGCAAAACCAACAGCTTCAGCTGCACTATTCCAATTAGTTTTGTCGTTGGTTGGCCTATTAAAATCAATGCGTTCTAATGATACGCCTTTAGTTGTCACTAATAATGGAAAATGCATTTTTGCCGTGTATTTAAAATTATCTATTACATTAAAATTTGCATCGCTTAAGGTTACTACGTCATCATCAGTATTCATACTTGGTAAATCCACCACATCTAAAAATCCTTTTGGATTTGGAGTTAAGTATTGTTGTTTTACAGAAGTCCCGCTTTCGCTAATAGCCACATAACTTTCAGGGAATAATAAATAACCTTCTTCAGTAAGTATTTCCGTATCTTTTAAAGTAGAAGTGAGTGTGTCCATTGAACCAAGACGTAAGTCTTTTAAATTAATGGTTTTACTACTTCGGTTATACAACTCTACAAAATCAACACCGCCTGTATTGGGGTCAAATAAAATTTCATTAATCACTACATCGTTTGCAACAGGCGCTTCGGGCAATGCAAATGGTAAAGAGCCATTTATTAATGCATTTCCAACACAATCAGTAATGCCGTTTAAAACACTTACATTATAAATAGTTCCTAATTGAATGGACGAGGATAATTTTAAAATTACTTTTTTAAATTGAGGTGCAATAGCTTTTACATAAGTAGGAGAGGTCAATCCATTATCAAATAAATAATTCAAAGGATTTGACAAGGTGATGCTATCTAAAGGCTCTGTAAATAAAAGGGCAATCGTGTCAGCTGTTATCACTATTACTCTATCTAATGTTGGCGATGAATTATCAGGATTTGTTCCAGCAACAGAATTTGCATAAGCAGGAGTACCGCCGTTAGGATGCGTACTTGCTCGCCAGTTGTTTTGTCCACCACAAGGATTATTGGCATCTATTTGCTCCAAACTCCAACCGCCATCACTTTTATTAGCATCATTGTACCAAGTTGAAGAGTATGAAACTGAACTAATAACAACATTATTTGTATCGCGCAATGTCAGTGTAGTGCCATCGTTTAATAAGGATGGAAAACTTGCAACTTCATAAGAAGGAATTCCATAATTGATAGAAAATGTATTTGCTGTACCTGTTCCAGATAAAACAACATAACCGTTTGGTGCAATGGTTATATCTGGTAGTTTTTTAGAACTTGTAAGCGATGCAAAGCTCCAATTTTTTAAATTGATGCTAAAGTTGGTTCTATTTTTTAGTTCCACATATTCTTCATTTGGTAAATCAATTGCAGGGTCTGGATCAGGCATTAATTCATTGATTACCACATCATAAGGTTTTGCTTTATAATAAGAAAATGCTTTAGTATTTGGAGATAATACATTTCCGCTACAATCGTTAATTCCAGAAACTGTAATGGTATAGTTTGTTGCATTAATCAACTTACTTGAAAGCGATAATGTAACACACATATTTCCCGATGTTGGAATTGCAAGCGTAGGAGAGCCAACACTAGTAATGGTATAGTTTGAAGCAAGAGATAATTGAGAAGAAGCAATTGCATCATCAAAACAAATTGAAACGTGCAACGAATCCAAAACAGTTACTGAATTAATTTTTGGAGCAATAATATCTGGCGCTAAGGAATAAACTGAATTTACAAATCCTGGCGTTCCGCCATCCGCATCACTAGAGGCTATCCAATTATTTATTTGAGAACAACTAGCATTTAAATTTGGATTAATTTGTTCTAAGGTATAACCACCGTCTTTTTTTACAGCATCTTTGTACCAAGTGTCTTTGTAATTGACACTGTCAATAAATACGCCTGCATTTGTTTTCAAATAAATATTATCTCCACTATTGTTTAATGTTGGAAAAGAACTTACTCCTAATTTATTCATGTAACCTAAGGTTGTAAATTGCGCCGTATCTGCAATCGGACAAATGATAACATAGCTATTTGGAGCCATGACATAATTCCCTAAAGTTGCTCCTGTTGCGGTGTAACTGTCGGCTAATCGTAAACCATTTAAATTAAAGGTGTTTGAGCTTCTGTTGTATAATTCAACAAACTCGGCATTGGTTAAATTAATCACTGGCGATGGATCTGCGAATAACTCGTTAATTACAATATCTTTATATCCTACTGTAACAGGCGCCAAATAGGTAAAATTTGTTGTAGCAGAAGTAATCCCATTTAAAGCTAAATCTTGAACATTAGAAACGGTTAATGTATTAAGAGCAGCATTTGTAAAAGTTGTTGTAAACGACAAGTGAACTAAAGAAAAATTTGATGCGTCTCTTGTGGCTGTATTTGGGTTTCCTAAACTGTTATCTGCAGCATAATTTGAAGTATTCTGTGCAGAAGTAATTTCAACAGCTTCATTAAATAAAACATCTAATTGTGTATTAGAGATAACGGTATTGCTTACAATAGTTGGCGCTGTGACATCAGCAACTATCGCAGCAACATTAATATCATCGAAAAGATGTTTGCCAAAAAAGGAAGCAGTACTTTGTTTCACTAAAAACCCAAAAGAATTGGAAGTTGTAAATGTTGCGTCTGTTGCAGTTCCTTCTGTTACATAAGTGCTTCCGGTACCTGTAATGTCACGTTCTAAAGTCCATAAGTTTGACGAATTTCTAGTAACTCTTATTTTTATCGTATTATTGGAAGTATTTAAGACACCTGCTGCACCAATTACCAAACTGTTTGTTGATGCGCCAGTGCGTTTATATAGGCTAATATCATCTGCGGTGCTTCCAATTCGCACAAAATATCCATTGATTGAAGTGGCTGATAAATTTGAAACATCACTCATTAAGTAGGCATCTATATAATTAAGACTAGATGTGTTTAATTGTAAATTGATATAAAATTCCCAAGAACAGTTTGAGGTTAGTGTGCTTGTTGTGCTAATGTAAAAACTGGAATTTGTTGTTGTATTAGCAGACTTTAATTGGCCAGTCCCTACCGAAAAATCTGACGCTGAACTAAGTGCCCAAGTTGGATTAGCCGTAAAGTCTCCATCGCTAAAATTATCAGTTACTTGTGCGTTTAACAAACTCACACAAAAAAGGCACAACATCATAACAAAAACACGCATCGGCTTAAAAAATTTGAAAAACCAAGGTAAGAAATTTTTTTGATAGCAAATAATTTAACAACTTTGAAGCCTAGTATTTAACTTTAATATAATATACCAAAGAAATGAAAATTGCAGTAGTAGGAGCAACCGGCTTAGTAGGCACAAAAATGTTAGAAGTATTAGCAGAAAGAAACTTTCCGTTAACAGATTTAATTCCTGTAGCGTCAGAAAGATCAGTAGGTAAGGAAATAACATTTAAGGGCAAGCAATATAAGGTACACTCTATGACAGATGCTATTGCGGCAAAACCTGAAATTGCTTTATTTTCGGCGGGAGGAAGCACTTCTTTAGAATGGGCCCCGAAATTTGCAGAGGCAGGTATTACTGTGATTGATAACTCTAGTGCTTGGCGTATGGACACTACTAAAAAATTAGTAGTGCCTGAGATTAATGCACACGAATTGAAATCAACCGATAAAATTATTGCGAATCCAAATTGTTCTACTATCCAAATGGTAGTGGTGTTAAATCCATTACACAAAAAATATAAAATCAAACGTGTAGTAGTTTCTACCTACCAATCGGTAACTGGTACTGGTGTGAAGGCAGTTGATCAACTAATGAATGAGCGTGCTGGAAAAGAAGGAGAAATGGCGTATAAATATAAAATCGATTTAAATGTCATCCCTCAAATCGATGTGTTTACAGATAATGGTTATACCAAGGAAGAAATGAAAATGGTAAACGAAACCAAGAAAATTATGGGCGATGATTCGATCCGTTTAACAGCCACTACGGTTCGTATTCCTGTAATGGGCGGACATAGCGAAAGCGTGAACATTGAATTTGATAACGAATTTGAGGTAAAAGATATTTTTGAGATGATGAATAACACAAAAGGCGTTGTTTTACAAGATGATATAGCGAATCAAATTTATCCAATGCCTATGAATGCTCATAATAAAGATGAAGTGTTTGTAGGGCGTATTCGTCGTGACGAAACTCAGCCAAAAACCTTAAACATGTGGATTGTATCGGATAATTTACGTAAGGGCGCTGCTACTAATGCAGTTCAGATAGCAGAATATCTGGTAGAGGCTAAGCTAGTTTAAAAATCCCAAATTTTTGGGCATAAAAAAAGGCTGCTGTGCCCATCCCCGTTTAAAGCACCGCAGCCTGATTTTTTTGGTTTAAACTAAACAAAACCTATGAAAAAGAACGTAGTGTAAAATTAATACCTAAACCCGCCATAAAAAACCACCAACTAATAAGTGGTAGGTTTCATTTGATAAGTGGTAGGTTTTTTGGGATTACTGTTAAATTAAAAAAGCCCTTCCGCTATCAATCAGAAGGGCTTTTTCGTTTCTCGGGTTTGTTTGTCTATAATTAAAAACCGCTCGTTTTTGCAAATTGAACTAAAACCTGAGTAAAAGTAACTCAATAGATGTCTATTTTTATGGCAAATAAATAAGTGCTGGCATCTAACTGATAAGTGTAGCGTTTTTGACAAAAATCGATTTAACTGAAAAGTAAAAAACCCTTCTGCTATCAATCAGAAGGGTTTTGGTTGCTTGAGAAACGGCTTATTGTTGTTTAATCAAAATGCTCGTAATGATTGGTCTTTTAAAATGAAATTAATTTTACACCGATGGTAAAAGGGTATAATTCCGGACCTTTTCCGTTTTCAAACAAGGGGGTTAATGCGTAATCAGCAAATACAGTAACGCCGCGGTATCCAACACTAGCGTGCGCATTTACACGAAATGGATTTAAGTTATAATCATCTTTTTTAATAATTCTTACTTCTTGCCCGTTTTGAGTTCCAATTTGTCGTGTACGAGAACCTAATTTATATCCTCCAATGACACCAAAAGCTAAATGAAATGATTTGTCTGGATCTTTGTTAGTGTTGAATTCTAATAATACGGGTACATTTATAAAAGTACTTTTAAGTCTATTTTTTTTGTAGCTGAAAGTATTTGTAGAATCAATCACGCCGTATGTATAACTACTATCTGGATTTAATTTTGTTTTGTTGCTAAATTCATATTGATTCCATTCAAATCCTAAACCCACAACCAAATTGATGTAATTTTTATAAAGGTGAATATCTTTTTCAAAAGGATTTAATTGAAAGTTTAATGACTTGCCATAGTTCAATTGCATATATTCTTGCCCTTTTGGTAGTGATGTATTGCCATTAGACAGCCATCCATTAACACCGATGCCAAATCCCGACCAATGGTGAAAATCATCATCATTATCTTTTGAAGAAACATTAGTATCAGAATCTTTGTCTTTATTTATAATCACATATTTCTTATTTCTGAAATTTATAGTAGTCGAATCTTTTTTGTCGCCTGCTTTTTTTGCAACATCGTCTCCAACAACTTTGGCAATAGATGAAGAACTAGACGCTTCAGCACTTACTTCTTTAGGCTCACCTTTAAATTTAATAGTACTTGAACCCGTGGCATTGGCATTTATTTTATCGTTAGCAAATACTTTAGCAGACGAAGCACCAGATGCTGTAACGTTGGTTATTGCTGTATTGAGTTTATAAGCTTTTAAGGCGGAAGCACCGCTCACAGTACTATATAAAGTTTGTGTGTTTCCTTCTAAATTAACACCAGACGCGCCACTTAACATCACATCAATCGCTTTTGTGTTAACTTTTAAAATCACATCACTAGCGCCAGACACATCAATGGATAAACTATCAGATGTGATAGGGTTAGTAGAACTAAATTTGGAAGCGCCGCTACTGGTGATTTGATTTAAGCTATTGCCACTTACATATATTTTATATGAATGAGTAAAACTGCCTTTTGCTTTTATCACTAAAGTTTCGTTTTCGAAAGTAGTAAAGATGTTATTGATTTCTTTTTCATCAGCAACCACTTTTAAGTTTAACGTATCACTTTGTGTAAATACAACATTGGCTGCGCCTGATACTTCTATTTTTTTGAAGGGAGATGTTTCTCTTACTTGAGAGGTTTGTGCTTTAATAGTTAACGAACTAATTAAAAACAGGGAGGATAGTAATATGGTTTTCATGTTGAGGGTTTTATTGATTTTTAAATTGTAACATGGTTTATCCATTTTATCATTTTTAAATTTTGTTGTTTTGAAAAATGGATAGTTCATTTTATATGGTGTTTAAGTATAAATAATCTTTTCTGCAGATTTTATACATAGGACGCACCATATCTTTTAAAAGTTACAGTAGAACAACAATTATTTGAAATATAATTGTAACATAATGAAAATCAATAAAATATAATGATTTATTTTGAAGAGGATTTTTCCTTAATCCAAGTGGCAATATCTAAAATCACCTTTTCCTCCACATTGCCTTGCTTTTCATATTCGCTAGGCATCGATTTTCCTGCGCCATTCATAAATAAATGGTTTAAGTTAGGGTAGGAGATAAATTGATTTTTTGGATTGCTACCTAAATGTTGTTTCCATAAATTATAATCAGTCATAGTTACTTGATAATCTCTTTCGCCTTGTAACACTAAAATGTGTTGCTTCATTTTTTTAGCTACTTGCACCTGATTGTATTTAACTAACGATTGCCAGTAATGCGATTCTAAATTTAGGGGTAAATCGTCGGCCTTAGCTGTTTTTAATGCCTTTGGATTTTTTACCGTTTTCATTTTAATAGTGTAGTCAGCAATTTCTTTTTTTTCTTCCGCATCCAAACTATCAAGACCAAAAATGTAGTTATACTGATCTAATACAACATCTTCTAATGGCCTGGCATTTCCGGCTAATAATACAATACCGTTTATTTGTTTTGATTTACTTGCAATTAATGGTGCGCACATAGCGCCAAGGCTATGCCCAACAATATAAACTTTTGAATTTTTAAAATCGGGATTCTTTTTTAGCATCGCAGCCGCACTAATAGCATCTTCAATTACTTCCGAATTCAAATCAACATTTTTCATATCTTTCCCGTAAACCAAGGTGCGTTTATCGTATCTGTAGGTTGCTACGCCGTTTGAAGCTAATCCAATGGCTAAATCCTTTAATGCTTTATTTGGACCAAGAGATTCATCTTTATCATTTGGTCCAGAGCCAGCTAACAAAATTACCACTGGCGGATTTTTAGTGTTGTTTGGAACACATAATGCTCCTGGTAACGACATAGTTCCTGTTTTTACAGCAATTTTAGTTTCGTAATATTTATTTTGCTGAGCATACTCAGGAGTTACATAAGCATTTTTACTTTTTGGCGGCACAAAGTACATGCCCATTATTTTCTGAGCGTCGTTGTATGCAAATTGTAAATCCATTTTTGTTTTTGCAAATTCACATCTAACGGCCACTATATCCATCGAATCTTTTTTACTAGATTCAACCGTAGAATAACCCTTGTATTCGCCCATATACTTTGGTATTTGGCCCCACATGCCTTCTAACATGGCGGCATTAAATTTATTGGCCATACTAGTATCAAACATGGCATAGCAACTATCATATTGCTGACGCTCTAATTTCTTAACAAAAGAAATAGAAAGTTCTTCGTTTGTTTGAGAAAATGAATTTAGACAAAATATAAATATTAAAAGAAGAGTATATGAGAATTTCATAGTTGAATTAATTGGCAACTAATGTAAAATTAATTTGAAGAATATTATACGATTATTTTCTCATGAAATCAGATAAAAAAGGATTTGGCAGAAACTACGTATGACGTAGGAATTACATTTATACTACTTGTTCTAAAATAGCCTTTAAATCATCTATAGAAACTGGTTTAATGCAAAAAGCTAACATATCACTTTGATCGACTCTTTGTTTTGTTAATGGATCTGAATTTCCCGTCAAATAAATAACGTTTGTAACTAAAAATTTCCTGATTTCCACCATAGCTTCAATTCCGTCCATATCACCTTCAATGCGAATGTCCATTAAAATAATATCAGGTTGGTATTTTTTTGCAGCCGCAATGGCGTCTAACCCTGTTCTAACGCACTGCACAACTTTATGACCTAAAATTTCGATGTATTTTTTGTTAACCATCGACAATATCATATCATCTTCAACTATAAGGACTTTTTTTGCCATAGGCGACTATTTATCAAGAGGAAATACTAATTCAAAAATCATTTTGTTTTTCTCGCGTTTGAACTCAAATTTACCATTTAATTGAACACAAAACGATTCAATTAAATTTATTCCCAATGATTTTGTTTTTATGTCGTCATTATATTCAAAACCAGCCCCATCATCTTTATATTCAAGTATATATTGGTTGTCTTTAAGTTGGATGGTAATCCAAATATTGCCTTTTTCAGTTTCATAAAAAGCATACTTATAAGAGTTGGTGATTAGTTCATTTAGCATTAGTCCAAAAGGCATTGCCTTTGACATTTCTAAATTTATTTCCTCAATTTTTATATGTATGTCAACCGTTTTATCTTTGGAGACAGATTGTTTAATAAAGTGAACTAATTCTTTTGTATACAGGGCTACGTTCACTTCTTTTAAAGACTTATTTTCATAAAGTTTTTCATGTAAAAGAGCAATAGATTTGATTCGATTTTGACTTTCTTTTAATATTTGAATTATCTTGCGATCATTTAAATAGAATGTTTGAAGTTCCATTAAGGCTGTTACGACTGCTAAATTGTTTTTTACTCGATGATGAATTTCGGACAGTAAAATTTCTTTTTGCGCTAATGATGAAACCGCTTGCTCTTCGGCTAATTTCCGTATATCGTTTTCTTCCTTTAGTTGTTCTTGTTTTAATATCAGTTGTTGATTTTTTAGAACGATCAATTGATTTACTTTATTGTTGTTGTA
>SYEI01000068.1 GCA_005800865.1 Bacteroidota bacterium
ATATGTATATTTTGGTGGATCTAAAAAAGGACAAATAGAATCAGATGGAGATATCTATTTAAACGGAAGTAAAGTGGGACAAATTGAAAGTGATGGTGACGTTTACAAAAACGGCTCTAAAATTGGTCAAATAGAATCTGACGGAGATATTTATAAGAACGGTTCTAAAATTGGCGATTGCAAAGGTGTAAGAAAAGAGTGGGTTGGAGCAGTTGTTTTCTTTTTCTTTATTGAAGATTTGGCATACTAATATGATCGTATCAAGTATAGTAGCAACTTCTTTAAATCATGCTATTGGTAAAGACAATCAATTGCTTTGGCATTTACCTGCCGACTTAAAATTTTTTAAAGCAACAACCATGGGTTGCCCAGTTATTATGGGACGTAAAACATTTCAGTCGATTGGAAGAACTTTGCCTGGCAGACAAAATGTGGTTATTACGCGCGATAAAAATTTTAATTCGGATAAGCAATTTGATTTAACGGTTGTTGGAAGTTTAGATGAAGCTCTAGTGAAATTGCATGCTGAAAAAGAAGTATTTATTATTGGAGGAGGAGAAATCTATAAGCAATCTATGGATACAGTAGATACTATTTATCTGACTTTAGTTAATGTAACGATGGATGCTGATGTGTATTTTCCTGAAATTGATTTAGCAAAATTTGATTTAGTTTGGGAAGAAAAACATTTAGCCGACGAAAAAAACAGTTTGGATTATACCTTTCAAAAATTCGAAAGAAAATGAGTTCTATTAAATTAGAAAATATTTTATTCATTGATATTGAAACGGCTCCTATTCATTATCAATACACCTCATTATCTTCAACCGAAAAAGAATTGTGGGATAGAAAAATGTTTTATGTTAAAGATTCTACACCCGAGCAACAATATGCAAAGGCTGGTATTTATGCCGAATTTGCTAAAGTAGTTTGTATTGGTTTAGGATTTATGAGCGAAGGCAAATTCAGAACGAAAGCCATTGCTGGAGATAATGAACATGATCTTTTAACCGAGTTTTCAAAATTATTAGAGCAATTTTTTAGTACTAAGGAACATTTTTTGTGCGCACATAACGGTAAAGAATTTGATTATCCATTTTTATGCAGACGATTATTAGTAAATCGTATCGCATTGCCAAAACTATTGCAATTACAAGGAATGAAGCCTTGGGAAGTAAAACATTTGGACACCATGGAAATGTGGCGCTTTGGTGATATTAAGAATTTTACGTCTTTAAATTTATTAGCACATATATTTGGTATTCCATCTCCAAAAGATGATATAGATGGAAGTCAGATTGCAAAAGTATATTACGAAGAAAAAAATATTGAACGAATTAAAACCTATTGCATCAAAGATGTTGTTACTTTAGCACGCATTTATCAATCTTTAAAGGGATTGACGCCTTTAAATGATGACGATATAATTTATACATAAAACATTCTCTGCATTCTTTGCTTAATCACGCTATAGCGTGAGCGCTCTTTGCGGTTAGAAAAAATAAAATATGACAAACGAAAAAAGAATAGCAGTAATTGGAAGTGGAAGTTGGGCAACCGCTATCGTTAAAATATTGAGCAATAACGCCAGTAAAGTAAATTGGTATTTTAGAAATCAATCGGATATCGACCACATGAATCAATACGGTCATAACCCACGTTATTTAAGCTCTGTACAATTTGATTTAAACAAACTGACCTTATCGTCTAATTTATTAGAAACTTTAACGCAAGCAGATATTATTATTTTAGCAGTGCCATCAGCCTTTATTAATAATACAATTAAAGATATTCCTGCTAATGTATTTAGTGGTAAAACAGTTTTTTCGGCTATTAAAGGTATTGTGCCTGAGTACAATTTAATTGTGGGTGAATATTTAAATACTGTATTTCAAGTTCCTTTAGAAAACATTGGAGTGATTACTGGTCCTTGTCACGCAGAAGAAGTAGCGCTTGAAAAATTATCGTATTTAACTTTGGCTTGCAGAGATATTAGTAAAGCAGATGAGTTGTGTGAATACATGCGCTGCCGTTATATCAAATGTTCGAGCAGCGATGATATTTATGGAACAGAATTATCAGCAGTTTTAAAAAATGTGATTGCTGTTGCGGGAGGTATTTGTCACGGCTTAGGTTATGGAGATAACTTTTTATCAGTTTTGGTAAGTAATGCTATTCAGGAAATAGATCGTTTTGTAGCAGCGGTTCATCCAATTGACAGAGATACTAAGGCTTCCGCTTATTTAGGAGATTTATTGGTAACGGCTTATTCTCAATTTTCTCGTAACCGAATGTTTGGAACCATGCTAGGTAAAGGCTACAGCGTTAAACAAGCACAATTAGAAATGAACATGATTGCCGAAGGGTATTATGCGGTGAAATGCGTGGTAGAGATTAATAAAAAATACAATGCACACATGCCAATTACGAATGCTGTAAATAATATCATTTACAATCATAAAGACGCTAAACACGAAATGGAATTGTTGGCGGAACAGTTGTCATAATTCATGCTTTCCCGATAGCTATCGGGATGTTTGAGCATCTCATGAGACCTTGAATCAAGTTCAGAATAATGAATTACTTTTTGAGTTTCTTCTTCTCAATCCCTTTCCAATTAAAGGTTTGAATCATGTGTACAATATCTTTTCTTAAATAGTCTACTACTATTTTCAAAGAATCAATGTTGGGTACGGAATTAAAATATAAAGCGCCACGCATAAAATGATGAGTGCTGTCTGTTAAATAAAATTGAACATTTGAGGCGGTGTTTCCTGCAATGTCGTAAACTAAGCCGTAAACTTGAGCGCTATCTCGTACAATAATCGTTTCGTCAATGCCTGTGGATTTTACTTGATGCTTCACCACAAAATCTCTACATTCACTTAAAATCGTGTCTAAATTATTTGTAATCACTTTATAACTTAAGTGAACTTGTGCATTGTATTTTGGGATATTAATATTTATCCAACAAGGGTCTGCGCCTTTATGATTATCATTTAAAATATTTGAATAAGTAGGGATTTCAAAACTGTATGGACATAAACTATCATATAAACGATATGTTTTTTCAGGAAAATAAATTCTTGGATAGCCTTTCGGTTTTGGAATAAATACTTCATCATCTTCATCGTCTCCGCAAGAAGAAAATGCAACTATGGAAATACTAATCACTAGTATTTTGAATATGGTTTTAAATGATGGTTTTATCATAGATACAAATTTAAACAATAAAAAACCCCGACAAAGTATCGGGGTTAAATTTGATAACGATATAGTGTTTAAAACGGTAATCCGTCTTTCTTACCTAAATCATCAAAATTTACATTACTGCTATTTTCATCTGTGGTACTAGGATTTGCGCTATTAGTGTTCTCTTTTCGTTGTAGTACTAAGAACGATTCGCCAACTACTTCGGTAATATTACGTTTATTTCCGTCTTTATCAATCCATTGACGGGTTTGTAATTTACCTTCTAAATAAATTTGAGTTCCTTTTTTTAGCAATTTTTCAGCACTTTCGGCCATGCTGCGCCAAACCACGATATTGTGCCATTCAGTTTGTTCAACTTTATTGCCGTTTTTGTCTTTATGATATTCGCTAGTTGCTATGCTAAAATTAGCACGAGCAATATTTCCTTCTAAATACTTTAATTCAGGGTCTTTACCCAAGTTTCCTACTAAAATTACTTTATTTACGCCTGCCATAGTTCTTAAAAATTAGGTCTATTTGTACTATAACAAACAAAACAAATAGTTTTTTGTTTTGCAACTCATTCATCTAAATAAATGTGAAGTTCGTACTGATAAACCTGCTATTTTGAGAATAAAAATTATAAACATCGCATTCATCAAACCTACATAATATGTATTTTTGTAGGAAGCTGTTTAAATTTATATCGTAATAATTGTGATGATGTATTTTTGAGCGAATTGCGCAGCACTCAACGATACAACATTATTATAAACAAAAATACAGAGTTAAAAGAGGCAAATTTTGCAGAGATAGTTTGTTACTATCTCGAAAAATTTAACGAATTTGAAGCAGAAAAGACGCATAACAAAATTATTAGATAAATATTAATCAGCTTCCACTAATGAGTGATTATTTAAATGAACTAAATCCAGTGCAGCGTATGGCTGCAGAAACTACCGAAGGCCCAGTAATGATTATTGCAGGTGCTGGCTCTGGTAAAACACGTGTATTAACCTATCGTATTGCCCATATAATGGAAAAAGGCGCCGATGCCTTTAATATTTTATCCTTAACCTTTACTAATAAAGCAGCACGCGAAATGAAAGAGCGTATTGCTAAAATTGTTGGAAACAAAGAAGCGAAGAACATATGGATGGGAACCTTTCACTCCATCTTTGCTAAAATATTACGTTTTGAAGCTGAGAAATTAGGCTATCCTGCCAACTTTACCATTTATGATACTGATGATAGCAAAGGTGTTATTAAAGATATTTTAAAGCAATTAAATTTAGATGACAAGGTGTATAAACCATCTATGGTTTTAAACAGAATTTCATCTGCAAAAAACGGATTGATATCTGCCGCTCAATATGCGAATAATCCAATCACACAAGCTGAAGACAGAGCATCTAATAAACCTTTATTGGGCCAAGTGTATTTAGCGTATCAAAAACGAAACTTCAAATCAGGAGCAATGGACTTTGATGATTTGTTGTATAATACTAACGTTTTATTACGTGATTTTCCAGATGTATTAATTAAGTATCAAAACAAATTTAGATACATTTTGGTAGATGAGTACCAGGATACTAACTTTTCGCAATATGTTATTGTGAAACAATTAGCCGCAAGGTTTCAGAATATTTGTGTGGTGGGTGATGATGCACAAAG
>SYEI01000069.1 GCA_005800865.1 Bacteroidota bacterium
ATCAAAAAAGTGGTAATGTAGCAAAGGCACTGGCAGTTTATAAAGATTTTTTAAATGCAAACGATAGTTCAATAATTATGAATAATCGTGAAAGTAACATTAAACAGGCGGCACTTATTAGCTCGGAGTTTGATTTTAAAAACCAGATAGAAAATGAACAACTCGAAAATCAAAAACAAAAGTTGATCTCCGAAGAAAAAAATAAAAAACAAAAATTTATTATTTGGACTACGATTTTTGCAATTGTAGTTTTGATAGTTGTCGCTTTTTTTATTTTAAAAACCTTGTTAACCACACGTAAGCAGAAGAAATTAATTGAAATTCAGAAGGCGGAAGTAGAAGAACAAAAACATGTCATAGACGAAAAACACAAAGAGATAACAGATAGTATCAATTACGCTGAACGAATCCAACGAAGTTTTTTAGCCACAAAGGAACAATTAGATGAGCAACTAAAAGATTACTTTATATTGTTTCAACCTAAAGATGTGGTGAGCGGAGATTTTTATTGGGCTCATACATTGCAAAACGGCAACTTTGCTTTAGTAACAGCGGATAGTACGGGACATGGTGTGCCTGGCGCTATTATGAGTTTATTAAATACTTCTTCGTTAGAAAAAGCTGTTGAATTAGGAATTCATGAACCAGCTGAAATATTAAATCACACCCGTCAAACTATTATACAACGTTTAAAAAAAGATGGGAGTGCAGAAGGTGGTAAAGATGGAATGGATTGCAGTCTTATTTGTTTGAATAAAGAGAAAACTAAGTTGGTTTATGCTGCTGCAAACAATCCTATTTGGATTATAAGAAATAATGAACTCATTGAACTTTCTCCAGATAAAATCCCAGTTGGTAAACACGATAGAGATTCTATTTCTTTTACCCAACATGAAATAGAGTTACAAAAAGGAGATATGATTTATACATTAACGGATGGTTTTCCCGACCAATTTGGCGGACCAAAAGGTAAGAAGTTTATGTACAAGAAATTAAAAGAACTATTAGTGACCATTGCTCATAAGCCAACATCAGAACAGGAGTCTTTTTTAAGTGATATACTAAAGGATTGGATGGGTAATACCGAACAGGTGGATGATATTACGATTATTGGAATTAGAGTTTAAAACTATGGAAATAAAATACATCATAGAGGAACAAGATCATTTAACGTTTCAGCTGCATAGAGCTTCCACATTGCCTTCCATAAAACGGAAGCGTTTAAGAGAATGGTTAATGACGCCACTTTCTTTTTTATGTTTAGCTTTTTTGTTTTCTTATTCTGAGAAGACAGGTTTAATGTATTACTTTTTAGTTTTGGGTGTTGTAGCTATTATCGGCATGCCTTTTTATACTAAATGGAGATATAAAAGACACTATCTAAAACATGTGAGAGAACTGTACAAAAATAATTTTGGTAAAATGTGTACTATCAAATTTATGGATGAACACATTGAGATGGTTGGAGAAGATGGAGAAAGTAAATTTAAGTTGTCTCAAATTACAGAGGTTAACGAAATTGCCGATTATTATTTTTTGCAATTGGCATCAGGGCCAACCATCATTATATCAAAACAAAAAACAACCGAACGGGAGGCTTTAGCAAACAAAATACAGAAAATCGTTTCTCAATTTAAAATTAAGCACATTGTGAATCTTAATTGGAAATGGTAGAAATGTATACTCTGCTGCATTTATAATGTTGCAACACTATATTAAAATATGAGAGTTTTAGTTATAATTATATTTCTATTATTACAAAGTGTTTTATCATCTCAAACGCTCAAAATTTCCATTACAGGTCTTCGAAATAATTCAGGCTCTGTTATTTTAGGTTTTTATAACAACGATAAAGCCTTTGCCGCAGAGACGCCTTTGTTCACAAAACTAGAATCTAAAGCCACTACGTTTAATCATGTGCTCACATTAAACTACAAAGATATCAAACCAGGAACCTATGGAGTTGTGATGTTAGACGATGAAAATAATAATAACAAAATGGATTATGGATGGATTTTACCCGAGGAAGGTTATGGCTTTTCTAATTACACCCATTTTGGCTTAACCAAACCAAAGGTGGCAAAATTTTCTTTTACCATTGCTCCAAATGAAAGTAAATCGGTAGAAATAAAAGTACAGTATTTATAATACTTGTATACTCTCCATTTATTTTTGATTTTATCCATTGATACTTTTTATAAGGTTTATCTTAATATATTTCACAACATCTTTGTTTTAATTTTTATCTTGTTGTTTTAAATACTATGAAAACACTTTTATTATCAATAACTCTATTTACATTTAGTTTTAGAATAGTAAACGCACAAACAGTTAACCCATTTTTGTCGGAAATGATTTCTCAATATCCAAGCGTGAGAGATGTGACAATTTCATCTAATGGCTCAGAAGTTTATTTTTCGGTTCAAGGCTATCAAGGCGAATTGTCAACTATTATTACCGCAAATTCAATCGATGGAAACTACTCGAAACCTCGAGTAGCAAATTTTTCAGGTAAGTATCACGACTTAGAACCATTTTTATCTCCAGATGGTTTGCGATTATATTTTTCATCAGATAGGCCATTGGATAACAAAAGCAATGAATTAAAAGATTATGATATTTGGTATGTAGAACGGGAAACATTAAAAGATGAATGGAGCAAAGCCATTAATATAGGCGCACCTATTAATACAAAAGACAATGAGTTTTATCCTTCGGTAACACTTTCCAATAATTTATATTTTACTTGTGATGGCATGATGTCGAAAGGCAAGGATGATATTTTTATGAGTGAGTATAAAAATGGCAAGTACGAAATTACTATTTCATTAAATGATTCCATCAACTCTGTTGGTTATGAATTTAATGCTTTTGTTTCGGCTGATGAATCTTTTATGCTTTACACGTGCTATAATAAAGAAGGTGGTTTTGGTAGCGGAGATTTATATATCAGTTTTAAAAACAAAGCTAATCAATGGACTAAATCTCAAAATTTAGGAAAAGCAATTAATTCAAATGCGATGGATTATTGTCCTTTTGTTGATATGAAAACAGGGATATTATATTTTACAAGTAAACGTAATTTCGTTAAAAAACAATTTGATAAAAAACAAACGCTCGAAGAAGTGTTAAAGGAAATGACGATTTATGAAAACGGATTGAGTAGATTATATCAGATGGATATTAGCCATATCCTTAATAGTAGATTAGTGAAATAAATCGAAAATAAACTCAATAAAAAGAGTTGAAAGGTTTTATATTAGGTTATCCAGTTAATTTGATTACCTTTACACAACTTCTTTTGAAGATTGTATCACAATCTGGTTTGTTACCCTCAGTACAATTCATTAATTATCATACATTTTCTTATTAAGCAATAAGGAGCTATTTTATGTTTAAATAGCTCAAATAATAAACCCGCTTGCCACATTGGTAAGCACAAAAACAATAACAACAAATGAATAAAGGAACAGTGAAATTTTTTAACGACGCAAAAGGCTTCGGATTTATTAAAGGTGATAACGGACAAGAAGTATTTGTTCACGCATCAGGATTAGTGCATGAAATTCAAGAAAACGACGAAGTAACTTACGATGTGCAAGATGGCAAAAAAGGCTTAAACGCAATTAATGTTACTAGAGTATAATTATACCTTAAGTTAAAAAACGAAAAACCTTCTACTGTTTAGTAGAAGGTTGTTTTGTGATTTATTCTTAAAACATTATTTCATAATTAGTAAATGCCTTAAATCAAGTACATCTCCTTTTCGAGAAATTAATTGTATGAAATGAAAGCCATATGGTGTTTCAAATACTTCTGATATTTCGCCTGGTTTTAATTTGAAAGCTACATTTTCAAATTCAATTACCATCATGCCTTTTACTACATTTTTGTATTGTCCTCCGTTGGCAGCAGAACCTGGATCTTCGCTATATAATTTGGCAATAGAAGCCATACTTTCGCCACGCATTACACGTTGACGGTAGTATTCACATAGTTTTTTAGCGTCTTTTTTTATGATAAATGCGGATGTAGTTGGTTTTATAGGTGTATGAACCATCAAGATAAAAGGAGTAATTATAAAAAGTAGAATAGTTTTCATGATGCTTTGGTTTAATGTAAATTTAGGGTAATAATCCTTATTATGTAATGTAAAATGGTTACTTTTTCTTTATAATTATTATATTTGGTATAATAACCTAACCCTTTATGAATAGTAAGCTAAGAACCATATTAATGCTTTTCAGTGTTTATATCCTTAGTATGAATGTATTGGCTCAAGATGCTGTTATTGATTCTTTGAAGTTAGCTTTAAAAAAAGCCAAGCATGATACCACTCGTTGTAATATCCTTTCTCAACTAAGTGAGATTTGCGAGATAGATGATATTTCAAAATATGCCTTGCCTTGTATTAAAATATCAGAGGCTGCTGCTTCCAAAACAACGAATTCTACCCTAAAAAAAATCTATTTAAAATATAATGCGAATGCATTAAATAATTTAGGGTTTATGGAAG